>JASJEE010000136.1 GCA_030064835.1 Microcoleaceae cyanobacterium MO_207.B10
TTCACCTACCACCTACCACCTACCACCTACGAATGAGCTTACTTGATAAGTATGGGAATTGTTATAGATGGGTAGGAATACTATCTAAACAAAAGTACAGTAACCTGATTTTCCTGACGCACTTAATCCTAATCCTTGATGCTATTCCATCCTACTTACTCTTCCATGAAACTGTCAAGGGTAAAAGATTAATTTTTTTAAAGAAAAGCCATAAATAAAATAGGTTGTTGAAATCTCAACAACCTATCTAGAAAATTTTTAAGGGCTGATACTGAATGATCAAAAATTGATTCACAATTAATCAAGCAGCATTTTAGATGAGAGTAAAGTCATCATTGATATCTAGAGCTACAACTCCAGTAACATCTAACTCTGCCAAAATTTGTGAATCATCACCAACTGTATTATCGCCATTTTCATCATATATTAGATAAGTTTTGCCTTCAACTTCGTAGGCAAATAATCCAGGACTTCCTGCTATTAAAACATTTTCAGAAATATCAGTAGTTTGTACATTAGTGGCAATATTGTCAACAGCAGGAATAACTGTATCAGATAAGGCAATAATATCACCACCGACACCACCTAAACCATCAAAGCCAGTGATGCGATCGTACAAACCAGTTTCAATGGCAGTCTCAATAGAAGCAGCATCCGCAGCATTAAACTTCTCTCCACCACCATCATCAGCGCTAGTATAAACAAAAGTGTTATTGCCATCATCATCAGAGAGAGTATCAACTCCCAGACCACCGACAATAGTATCGTCGTCATTACCCCCATCTATAGAGTCGTTACCCTCACCACCAACTAAGCTGTCGTTTTCATCATTTCCTGCTAATATGTCGTTACCTCCTAAACCTGCGAGAGTATCATCACCGTCACCACCATCAAAATTATCATTAAACTCACCGCCCTCCAAAGAAGCATTACCAGTAACCTCAAGAATATTCACTGTAACAGTAGCAGTAGCTTGGTCGATACCATCAGTAATCGTGTACTCAAAAGAGTCTGTTCCCGTACCGAATATTGCTGTATATTGAACCTGAGTGCCACCATCTACCTCGTTCAACACACCTAGTCCAGCAGTTCCTAAGCTTTCGATGGATAGAGGCTGTGGCCCATCAATATCACTGTCATTTGCCAACACATTAATTGTCAGCACATTCCCCAAATTGGTAAATACGAGTCCGTCATCAATAGCGATCGGCAAGTCATTTACTGAGGTGACATCAATATTAATAATTTGGGTAGAGGAACTATTTTCCTCATTGCCATCATCAACCGTATAACTGAAAGTACCAGCAGCTCCGTTAGCATTAGCAACGGGAACAAATGTTAGGGATGTTAGTTGATCTGTGGTTAACTGTTGACCAATAGTTACCGCATTATTATTTGACAATACTACTTCCCCTATTTCCGCATCAGGAATACTGTCAACAGTAATAGTCAAGTTATTCCCATCAGGATCGGTGGGTTCAGGAATTGCTAACTCAGCATTAGTATCTTCTTCCAAGGTGACAGTTTTATCATCTTCGACTTCAGGGGGTCGGTTAGCTTCGACGATATCAATATTTAATAACCCACTTGTTGTTCCCCCATCTTCGTCAGTAACTAAGAAATTGAAACTGTCTGTAGCAATAGTGGCAGTGGTTGTTTGATAACTAATTTCCCCATTATCAAGATTTTCCTGGGTGAATGTGCTGCCTACTGCTAAAGTTTCTCCTCCCTGTTGTAGTTCCCCTAAAGTTGGCAGTTCAGTCAGAGTATATTGTAGGGAAGCGGGGGTGGCAGTTTCCACATCAGGATCAATAAATTGGAGATTTTCTGTCGCTATAACTTGAGTTTCACCAAGAATAACATTTAGGTCTGTAGTTGTACCAACAGGAGGGTCATTCACTCGAATATTAAAGGTGTCTGTAACTTTACCACCATCAACGTCGATAACTCGGAAGGTAAATGAGTCATCGTTTGTATTTTTACCTGTGTGTTCGTAGATGACTAAACCACTATTAATATCTTCCTGAGTGAATGTCTTGGTTGAGTTATCCTCTAGTTGCAATATTCCTGCTGTTACTTCCGTAGTGACTGTGTAAGTAAAGGTATTTGTACCATTGTCGCCGTCAGTTGTTCGTAATAAATTTTTAGCTATGGTTCCTGTTTCCCCAAGGTTGATAACCAGTTCGTTATTCCTGATAACTTCGGGGATGTCGTTAACTAAGATGTTAGCAGAACCAATATTTTCACTAAAAGCAGTTGTGCCACCTGTACTAGAGATTTCTGTTAACTGAGTTGTATTACTGCTGCCATCTGTGGTATCCCAAGCACGAAATTCAATGGTAGCATTGCCGAAGAAGTCGGTGTTAGGAACAAAACGTAGGCGGTCGTTATCTGTTGCTGTTAATAATGTGGTACTACTATTACTAACGTCTACCCAGTTTTCGCCCTCATCAACAGAATATTGCCAGAGACCATTACTATTATCAATTTGAGTAATAGCTACTCCGCTACTAGCTCCTCCATCAGCATCGGTAACTGCACCAGCAATAATATTGGCAATGGGAGTACCTGCATTATTAATCTCATTTTCATTGATGGTAGTTAGGGGGATATCTCCTGAGTCTGTTAGCACTGGTGCATCGTTTAATGCTTCTACTTCCACAGATATAGTACCTGTTTGAGTAGCAGTATCATTATTTTCGGTTTCAGTTGCTGTTGCTGTAACTGTTAAATCAAAACTAAATATTGTTCCGGTCTCTCCGTCTTTAGGAGGTGAGATAGTCAAGTTAGCTAATTCCTCTGGAGTTAATTCCCAAGTGCGGTTACCTACATTTGTTCCTGCTGAAAGAGTTGCTGCATCTGGTACATCGGGAATAGTAATAGATAGAGTTTCGGAACCGCTTGTATCTACTAAACTAGCAGTAATACCCAGTGGTAATTCTTCTTGGTCTGTTCCTGATACAGTAGGTGTGGATATTTCTAAGTTGGGAGCATCAGCAACGGGAGTAACGTTAATAGTTACATTTGCTGTATCTGTTAAATCTGTGCTGTCGGCAACAGTGTAAGTGAAACTTCCTGAACCACTGAAATTCTCATTAGGGGTGTAAACGAACCTATCTGCTTCTACTTGTAATTTACCATTGGTAATATTCTTGGGAAAGTCAGTAATTGTAATTTTTGTATCGTCACCATCAGGGTCTGTGTCATTTGCCAATAAATCAGAGTTATCAATAGTTATAGGTGTATCTTCGTTGGTTTCAAATTCATCATCCTCAGCAATAGGAGAACTATTCAGAGGAACCACCTCTACAGCAATAACTTTTGAACCGGAAATTGTATCACTATTAGCTGTTTCTGTTGCTGTTGCTGTAACTGTTAATTCAAAGTTTAATACTTTTGTTTGTTCTGCTTCAGAAGGAATAAAGTTTAAATCTTCTAATTCCTCTGGAGTTAACACCCAAGTACCATCACCTTGCTCTGTTCCTGCGGAAAGGGTTGCTCCATCTGGCACTCCGGAAATAGTAATAGATAGAGTTTCGGAACCGCTGGTATCTACTAAACTAGCAGTAATATCTAGAGATATTTCTTCATCTTGGTTGCCAGAAACAGAATTAGTCGATATCTCTAAGTTAGGAGTATCAGCAACGGGAATAATATTAATAGTCACATTTGCTGTATCTGTTAACCCTTTGCTATCAGCAACAGTATAAGTGAAACTTTCTGAACCACTAAAGTTTTCATCAGGGGTATAAATGAAACTGTCCGGTGTTTCTTGTAAAGTACCATTTTTGATATTATCAGAAGCAAATTTAGTAATTGTAATTTCATCGTCACCATCAGGGTCTGTGTCATTTGCCAATAATTTATTAGACTTATTAATGGTTATCTTTGTATCTTCGTTAGTTTCAAATTCATCATCATTTGCTTGTGGAGCAGTGTTACCAGGTTCAATACCAATATTTAATAATCCACTGGTAATACCGCCATCTTGGTCTGTGACAAAATAACTAAATGTATCTGTACCAACTTCTTCTCCTTGGTAAGTGAGATTTCCTTGGTTAATATCTTTTTGAGTGAAAGTATCTGCTACTTCTAAAGTAGCGTTGTCTAGTTTGATTTCTCCACTGGTTGGCAGTTCAGTAATCTCATAAATTAGAGTTGCTGCACCTGCATTAGTATCAGGGTCTTCTGCTAGGAGATTTTCGTTAGTAATTTTTCCTGGGATGCTTTCACTAACAGTTAATTTGCTAGTAGTAAGATTTGGTGGTACGTTGACTCGAATATTGAATGTATCTGTGGTTTCTGCTCCTACTTGATCGGACACGCTGAAACTAAAGGAATCATTTTTAGTATTGTTTTTAGTATGTTCGTAACTTAAGAAACCCTTATTTATATCATCCTGAGTAAAACTGGTTAAAGTCCCTCCATTTAGTAACAAGTTACCACGATTTGGCAATTCTGTTACTGTATATATTAAGGTGGTTTTACTATTATCAGTTGTTTCTAGGAAAGTATTATCTATTGTTCCTGTTTGCTTTGTATTTACTACCAACTCAGTATTTGTTCCCACCACAGGAAAATCATTGATGCTGACATCAATTACAGCAGTACCCGTTTGAGCATCTCCTTCTCCTGTATTTCCTTGGTCATTTACAGAAATACTAATAGAATCACTGCCAGAGTTGTTGCCAGTATAAGTGAGGGGATTAAGAGATTTGTTGATATTTTCTAAAGTTCCTGTAAATACCATCCGACTATCTGCTTTGCCATCACCAGTTGTAAAGGTGAGACCAGAAGTAGACTCAAGAGTTAAGTTACTCTCAATATCTTCAGAGTTAGTAGTTTCTAGGGTAACTTCTAATTCTTCCTCTCCCGCATCAGGATCGCTAACTTCAATACCAACTATTTCTAACTCTTCTCCTTCATTAACCAGTTGTTGATCGTCAGAAATTACAATTTCTGGCGGATCGTTGACATTAATTAAGCTGATAGTAAATGACTCGGTGAAACTTTCTCCAGCGTTGTCAAAAGTTCTGACTTGGATATCAAAGCTGTCTTGTTCCTCAAAATCAAAACTTGCTCCCTCCGCTACAACTAGCTGATCGCCCTGTTCATCATCAAAAGCAAACCGCCCCTCAGCATCATCAATCAATCTGTATTCATGGGCATCATCCGCATCTGAATCTACTGTGGTAAATGTACCAATAACTGTACCTGCTTCACTGTTTTCTTCCACACTATCGTTATCTAACAGAATATCTGTGGGAGGTTCATTCAGAGAGGGTGGTGTAACTTCATCTGGATCGGGGGTTACAGGTGGTTCAGTTGGTGCCTGAGTTGGTGCCTGAGTTGGTGCCTGAGTTGGTGCCTGAGTTGGCGCTTCAGTTGGCGCTTCAGTTGGCGCTTCAGTTGGCGCTTCAGTTGGCGCTTCAGTTGGCGCTTCAGTTGGCGCTTCAGTTGGCGCTTCAGTTGGTGCTTCAGTTGGCGCTTCAGTTGGCGCTTCAGTTGGCGCTTCAGTTGGTGCTTCAGTTGGTGCTTCAGTTGGTGCTTCAGTTGGCGCTTCAGTTGGCGCTTCAGTTGGTGCTTCAGTTGGTGCTTCAGTTGGTGGTGTTGTGTTAACTGGTAGTGGGAAGAAATTATTAGGGTTAATAGTTGTACTATCAACTCCGATTAAAATAGCTAAAGTCTCACCGTCAGCATTCTGAATAACAGTATTACCACCCTCATCAGATATTTCTAAGTCTTCAAACGTCAGACCTCCCTCCAAACTAATCAGGTCTTCAGCAGTATTAAAGTCAGTAACAGTATATAAATTATCAGATTCCCCAAAATCTACAATTACAAAACTATCTGCACCCTCACCTCCAGTCAAAGTATCATCACCTCGACCACCTATCAATAGATCGTCACCTTGACCTCCATCAATAGAATCATTTCCCCTACCCCCTGAGAGGAAATCATTTCCTTCCCCACCATCAAGGATATCGTTTCCTCGCTCCCCATTTAGAGTATCGCTACCTTCACCCCCTAATAACAAGTCATCATCCTTACCTCCAGATAAACAGTCATCCCCCGTACCACCATCAAGAGTATCATTACCTTGGTTTCCTGATAGAGAATCATTATCTTCATCTCCTGAAATACTATCAGCATCCTCTCCACCACTGATGAGGTCTAAACCTAAACCACCAGAAATTAGATCGACGCCACTCCCACCCAAAAGGGTGTCATTCCCGGCATCACCAACTACAGTATCATCACCTCTATCCCCCGAAACAAAGTCGTTATCTTCTCCTCCTGCGACACTATCACTTTCTCTACCACCATAAATAATATCTCTACCTTCTCCCCCTAAGACTGTATCTGAGTCGCGATCGCCAAATAGTGAATCATTTCCAGCATCACCTAAAACTGAGTCAGCATCTCTGCCACCCCTTAGACAGTCATCTCCTGCACCACCACTAACAGTATCATTACCCCGGTTGCCGTTAATTTGGTCGTTGCCATCTTGGCCAAGTAAAGAGTCACTTTCTTCTTGGCCAAATACAGTATCATTTCCACCAAGTGCCAAAAAGGTGTCGCTGAAGGCACTCCCAAATACTAGGTCATCTCCGTCTGTTCCGACTGCTTCTCCCCCTGGAAGCAAAATGCCTCCTCCTGGTGCTGTGGGTGTAGGTGGTGGTGTTGTGACTGGGGGTGCTGTCGTAGGTGGTGGTGTTGTGACTGGTGGTGCTGTCGTAGGTGGTGGTGTTGTGACTGGCGGTTCTGTTGTGACTGGCGGTTCCGTAATTACTATAAAGCTGCCAGAGCCATCAAAGAAACCTACTAGAGTACCTATTTGAACTATCTCATTGCCATTTGGAGTTGTTGGTACTGGTGTTGGTACTGGTGTTGGTACTGGTGTTGGTACTGGTGTTGGCGCTGGTGTTGGCGCTGGTGTTGGTGCTGGTGTTGGTGCTGGTGTTGGTGCTGGTGTTGGTGCTGGTGTTGGCGCTGGTGTTGGTGCTGGTGTTGGCGCTGGTGTTGGCGCTGGTGTTGGTGCTGGTGTTGGCGCTGGTGTTGGCGCTGGTGTTGGTGCTGGTGTTGGTGCTGGTGTTGGTGCTGGTGTTTCTGTTGGCTCTGGTCCCCCTAATAAGATAGGATTCCCATCATCATCTAGGATAAAAACTCGTCCATCTTGTCCTATAAAGAATTCTCTGTCTGCGAATCCTGCTACCATTTTTCTACCTCTCTCTTAATATAGAATTTCCGTGCCTATGACAATTTGAATATATTTATTTTATTGAGTTATCTATGTTAATCTGCTAGCTACAGCGCTTCCCGATATTATGAGGTACACACTTAGTGGGCAAGATGCCTCTGATTACGGGCAAGATGGCCGCACTGTAAGACATTCAATTCACGCCTTGTACATCATCAGCCTGATCGGATGCTGTAATATTGCTCCATTTAAACTGTGTTTTTCTTTTATGGTAGTTAAACACTTCTTACTAAATAATTATTTATTTATTTATTTATTTATTTATTTACTATCTAGTTCATTTTTTTATTATCGTGATAACTTTTTTATTTTAACATTTTTCATCTTTTTTTTACCATTGTTAAACCTCAATTTTTTCAGTATACATTACCTAATTTTTGCGACAATAACTATGGTCGCAAAAATTTCCTCCTATACCTTGAAATCAGATATTTTTTAGCTCTAGTAAATCCTCATAATTGCTATTTTTTCCTGATACAACTCTTGATTTTTTGATGATTTTTGCACTTTATTACATTTTTTGATTGCCTCCTGTAGTTAAATAAACTTAAAGTCTGACACATCAATAATTGTATTGATGGCATTAGGGAAAACTGGAATATTATTCAGAACAGCTAAATTAAAAGCAGGATTAGCATCATCAGTAAGATTTGGGTCATATCCTAAAACAACTTTGCTGTTCAATTCATTATTTACATAAACAAAGAAAGCTGGACTCGTACCCGAACCTTGTTGATTTTTCAGTATAGAATTAACTTGTTGGACATTCTCAAAACGATTCTCAAAAATAATTAATTCTTGCTCGCTAATGTCTTGACCTTGTGAACCTAAATTATCTAGGGAAATTATCACACTAGAAAATTCTGTGGCAGTACCTGGTGGGTTAGTTAAATTACCAAAATTAGTAGATTTAAACGAAAATACATCGACATTACTACCATTAAAATCAGTAATTACATCTACACCTTCATTGGGAACTTCAAAATAGAAAGCATCCGCTCCCTGATCGCCAGTTAATCTATCAGCACCAAATCCTCCATTTAAGGTATCATTACCTGTTTCTCCACTGATGATATCATCTCCCTCATTACCTCGTAAAAAGTCATTATCTTCATTTCCCCGAAGAGTATCTGTTCCCTCTCCCCCGCTCACAGAGTCGTCACCGACTCCACCCGCAGCACTATCGTTGCCTAACCCACCAAATAGACTATCGCTACCAGTTTGACCGAGAAGCAAGTCATCATCAGCACCGCCATCAATAGTGTCGTTTCCGGAACCACCCTCTAGACTATCATTACCTGTGTTGCCAAGTAGGGAGTCGTTATCATCCTCACCTAATACAGAATCATTGCCTGTACCCCCATCAACGGTATCATCGCCCAAACCACCTCGGAGAGTATCTTGTTGTTCGGCTCCTAACAACAGGTCGTTACCATCTTCTCCTAAGAGAGAGTCACTATCAGCTCCACCATCAAGGGTGTCATTGCCAATACTACCAAATAAAGTATCCGCCTGTTCTGCGCCAAATAGAGAGTCATTACCTCCTTCACCTAATAAGGAATCTTCTCCTGCACCTCCATCTAAGACATCATTACCACCGCGGCCACTCAGAGTATCGTTGCCATCGTTCCCCAGCATATAATCACTTTGGGGAGTACCATTAGCGTTATTATTGCCTCTTCCTTGTTCAATGACATTATCGACTACGTTAATGTTGAAATTTGTTGCCGGAATACTGCCACTATCACCATCAGAAACGGTAAAGGTAAAAGAAAACTGGCCTGCATTAATGCCTGCTGTATATAAAATCAGGTTGTTATTAATATCAGCTTGGGAAAAAGTATCGCCGACATTAATAAAATCGTCAACTAATCTAATACTACCTTGTGTTGGTGTTCTTGTAATGGTATAAGTGATTTCCTCGGCGGTGTTATCGCTGTCTCTAACTAAAAGATTTGTATCAAATATCCTTTCTATAGGTCCATTTTTTAAAGCAATAATGCCTCGGTTATTGATTAGCCGTGGTGGATCGTTAACTTTGATGTTGACTTGGGCAGTGGCTGAACCACCATTACCATCACTAATACTATAAGTAAAACTTTCATTGCCTAGAAAACCAGGGTCAGGGGTATATATATAAGTTGTACTATTTTCCTCTATTAATGAACCATTTTCGGGTGTACCTATAGTAGAAATAGTTAAAGCATCTCCATCTGGATCGGAGTCATTTGCCAGCAGTTCTTGAGCAGTAATAGTTAAGGGTTCATCTTTATTTGTACTAAAGTTATCGTCCTCAGCTTCAGGAGGAGTGTTAGGTGGTTCTGTGGTTGTGGGTGGTTCTGTGGTTGTGGGTGGTTCTGTGGTTGTGGGTGGTTCTGTGGTTATGGGTGGTTGGGTGGTTATGGGTGGTTGGGTGGTTATGGGTGGTTCTGTGGTCGTTGGTGGGTCTGTATTTTCTGGAGGAGTAGGGGTTGGGAAGGATAGCGTAACGAAGTCACTAGAGTCAATTGTGCTACTATCAACTCCCTCTAATATTGCTAAAATATCACCATTGGTACCACCGACGCTAATAATTGTATTATCAGTGTTATCATCATCTGCAAATATGGTGAGGTCTTCAAACGTCAAACCTTGGCTGAGACCGATTAAATCTTCGTCGCTGAAATCATTAATAAAATCTGCACTACTTACTCCTGCGCCTTCTAAGTTAGGAATAAGATTAAATGTATCTTGTCCAATACCTCCTGTCATTGTGTCGGAACCCAAATCACCAGAAAGAAAGTCTGCACCGACTCCTCCGGCTAAAGAGTCTTCATCTTTGCCTCCAAAAAGTACATCATCTCCTTCATTACCTTCTAGGGTATCTCTACCTGTTTCTCCAAAAAGTGTATCTCCGCCCTCGTTGCCTAATAAGCGATCGCTATCTGGTCCTCCCACAATAGTATCGTTACCAAGACCCCCATCTACCAGATCCTCCCCACGATCGCCAAATAATAAATCGTCTTCTCCACCACCATCAATACTATCATTATCTTTCCCACCAAAAATAGTATCATCTCCTTCGTTACCGATGACAGTATCACCTTCGCGATCGCCATATAATATATCACTACCACTATTTCCGAGGATAGAATCTAAATCTTTCCCTCCCCTTACACAATCATCGCCTGCACCTCCTTCTAGAGAATCATTCCCGGCATTTCCATTCATTTGGTCTTGACCATCTTCTCCCAAAATAACGTCATTTTCATCAAGACCAAAAACTGTATCATCCCCCAACAAAGCTAATATTGTATCTGAGAGAGGACTACCTATTAAGGAGTCGTTCGAGTTTGTTCCTTCCCCTAAACCCTGAATAAAGATTGGGTTCGGAAGTTGTTCATCCTGGCTTTTTACTCTTTTTTCTTGTTCCATTTTTTTTATAACAATTATCTTCTTTGTCTGGAAATTTGAGCAGAGGGTAATTTTTATCTCTAATTGATTTTGATAAAAATTACCGTTTTTTTATCCTCTGAAAAAAACCTTTTTTTGCTGTTACTTTCTCCTCTTAAATAAAGTCAAAATCATCAGCCTCAATAATTAGAGAAATTTGGTCTTCCTCTGGTTCAATTGATTGTAGGATACCCAACTCAAAAGCAGGCACACTATCATCAGCAAAGCTAGTGTCATAGCTGAGAATATATTTGTTACTTTGACTGTTTAAGTAAACAAAGAAACCAGGGCGATCGCTGGAACCATTCTGTGCATTCAAGGCAGCATTAACTGCTTGTGCATTATCAAATTTACCTTCAAAAATAATCAATTCTGCATCAGCAATACTCAGACCTTCAGAACCAACATTTTCGTTCTGGAGAATGATGCTAGAAAAACCCTCATCAGTTAAACCACCGAAATTAGCAGAGGTAAACAGGAATGTATCATCAACTTTGTTTTTCTGATCAAAATCTACGATTATATCTATACCTTGGTCAGCGACTTCATAGAAGAAAAAGTCATTGCCTCCACCACCTGTGAGCCTGTCAGCACCTAATCCTCCACCGATAGTATCATTCCCAATACCGCCGTTAATTACATCATTGCCATCACCACCGAGGATAGAATCATCTCCTATATCACCAATAGCAGTATCGTTACCTTCTCCACCAACCATGGTATCGCCACCATCATTACCTAAGAGGGAGTCATCACCGCCACCTCCAAAGATCGAATCGTTTTCGGAACCACCTAAAACGGTGTCTGCTCCAGCCCCACTGTTAATACTGTCGTTGTCTGAACCACCATCAATGAAGTCACTACCTTCACCACCAGTAATTGAGTCGTTATCAGTTCCACTACGGATAGTATCGTTACCATCATTGCCAGCTATACTGTCTTCTCCAACTGCCCCCAGGATAGAGTCGTTACCTGCACCGCCAGCCATGGTATCGTTGCCTTCTCCTCCATCTAGGTTGTCGTTACCTGTATCTCCAGAGAGATTATCGTTACCTGTATCGCCAAATAGGGAGTCATTCCCTTCACCACCGAATAGACTATCGGTTCCATCTCCTCCATCTAGGGTATCTTGTTGACCGCCACCAGAGAGACAATCATCACCTGTATTGCCTAATAGGGAATCATTGCCATCATCACCTCCAATATAATCGCTGTTACCGGAACCATCAATAGTATCATTACCAGCCAAGCCAAGAATATTGTTACTGAGGGCAGTACCCGTAAAGTTATCTGCTTCTAATGACAAGCGTTTGGTGTCATCGACAATACCAATACTGAAAGATGATTCTGGAATTTCACCTCCACTAGTATCAGATACAGTGTAACTAAAAAAGTCATTACCTGATTGTTCATCTGGTGTAAATTGTAGCAGGTTGTTGTCAATATCTTCTTGAGTAAAGGTCTCACCTTGTCGCAGTCGGGAACTACCTCCTAACCTCAAATCTCCTAGTTCGGGTGCATTGAGAAGTTTGTAGGTTAGTTCATCTGGGGTATTGTCGTTATCAATAACTTTGAGGTTGTTGGGAGTAATAAATTGGATGCCAGCACCTACTTGAGTGACGATGCCAGTATTATTTAATAGTTCTGGTGGTTCGTTAACTGTAATCGTCACCTTAGCACTATCATTACCACCGTTGCCATCACTGATGGTGTAGCTAAAACTATCTATACCCACAAAGCCAGTATCTGGGGTATATTCAAATAGCCCATTGGTTTTCTCTGCTAATTCTCCATTGGAGACTGAGGTGAAGTCAACGACAGTTAATGGATCGCCATCAGGATCGGAGTCGTTTTCTAAGACATTGAACTCTACTGATGTATCTTGGCTAGTTGTTACCTCGTCATCTTCTGCGTTTGGTCTCAGGTTGGGAATGGGTGGAGGTGTAGGTTCGGCTGTGGGTTCTGGTGTTTCTGTGGGTTCTGGTGTTTCTGTGGGTTCTGGTGTTTCTGTAGGGTCTGGTGTTTCTGTGGGTTCTGGTGTTTCTGTGGGGTCTGGTGTTTCTGTGGGTTCTGGTGTTTCTGTGGGGTCTGGTGTGCCTGTAGGTGATGGGGTTGGCAAAGGAAACCCGCCAGAACCGATGAAATTACCAGAAGTAAGAGTATTACTGTCAACTCCGACTAATATAGCTAAGAATGGACCATCCGAACCATTCTGAATTATCGTATCACGACCTGTACCAGTAGGACTTTGGAAAATAACTAAATCATTAAAACCAAGACCATCACCCAAGCGAATTAGGTCTGTGCTACCGTTAAAGTCGCCAATGATATCAGCCTCAAAAATTTGTGGGCCGCCATTTTCGGAGCTGATGAAAAAAGTATCGTTACCCTCTCCACCAACAAGGGTATCTGTGCCCAAACCTCCTGACAAAGAATCGTTGCCAGTATTTCCTTGTACTTGGTCGTTACCCTCTCCACCGTCAATAGTATCGTTATCTTCGTTACCATTGAGCAGGTCTGCTCCTGAACCTCCGGACATAAAATCGTTACCGAAACCACCAAATGCTTCGTCATTGCCTTCTTCTGCAAAGATGGTGTCGTTGCCTGGGTCTCCAAATAACCTATCTGTACCTGCCCCTCCATTGACTAAATCTTCACCTTCGCCACCGCTAACGAAGTCGTTACCCTCGCCACCGAAGACGTTATCGTTACCATCTCCACCTGTTACACCATCATCTCCCCTGTCACCAAATACAAAGTCATCGCCGCTGTCACCAGAAACATTATCGTTATCTTTTCCGCCATATACAGTATCTCTACCATCTCCGCCAGTAACTGTATCATTTTCGCGATCGCCAAATATGATATCATTGCCCTCATTCCCTAACACGATGTCATCATCTTTACCACCGCGAACATTATCGTTTCCTTGGTTTCCTGCAACTGTATCATTACCACGACTACCATTGAGGGTGTCGTTATCTTGGTCGCCTCTGATTTCATCATTAGCCCCTTGTCCAATGATGGTATCATCACCACCAGCACCAAAGATTACATCTACTTGGTCGCTACCGATTAAGAATTCATTATCGGCGGTACCTCGGAATACACCTTCTACTCTGATGGGCGCTCCTTCACTGACCACGCTAACGTTAACAGTGGCCAAAGAACTACTAGTACCATTACTCACAGAATAGCTAAAGCTATCAGAACCGATAAAAAATTGTCTCGGTGTATAAGTGAATGTACCTGTGCCAACTTCTACTAATGAACCATTGGTGGGTAAGCTGAAGTTACTAATAAAAAGGGGATTTCCGGAAGGGTCAATATCATTTTCGAGGACATTAAAACTAACTTGTTCGTTTTGATTAGTAGTTACTTCATCATCTAATGCTAATGGTGGTGGGGGTGGTACGGGGGAAGCTGTTGGTATTGGTTCTGATGGAGATGGTGTGGGCAATGGCACAAACTCTCCACCAACAAGCAGACCAATTAGTTCGCCTCTATCGTTTCTTACTTCGGTTGCTACTGGTGGTTCTGTGGTTGTTGGTGGTTCTGTGGTTGTCGGCGGTTCTGTGGTTGTTGGTGGTTCTGTGGTTGTTGGTGGTTCTGTGGTTGTCGGCGGTTCTGTGGTTGTTGGTGGTTCTGTGGTTGTCGGCGGTTCTGTGGTTGTCGGCGGTTCTGTGGTTGTTGGTGGTTCTGTGGTTGTTGGTGGTTCTGTGGTTGTCGGCGGTTCTGTGGTTGT
>JASJEE010000137.1 GCA_030064835.1 Microcoleaceae cyanobacterium MO_207.B10
CGGGAGTGTGGGGAGATGGGGAGATGGGGAGTGTCGAAGAAATTAAAAAATATATATCCTCACCATTACCATGCAGGACTACCCAGATATTTATATCTGAATTATGTTTTTCAATTATCCAATTTATTTGTAACATTCCCCCGCCTACGCGAGGGTATACTCCGGCAGGGACGAGGGCATAGATTTTTTCACGCCTAGTATTATAGAATAGGATAGAATTCTACCTTTGTGAGGTACACTCATAGCGGGCAAGATGCCCGCAATAGAGAGATTTGAACATTAATATTTGTACTTCATATACTTGGAATTTGCTGTAAATTTTTTTTAGGCAGACTTTTTCTGCTTTCCTTTTTGTAGCATTCTTTTGCATAACTACTTAATAGATTTTTGTAGTTTTGGCAAATAGAAAAATGGCGAGCTACGATCGCAACTACACCATTCTCCCTAAATAAAACTAACGAATATCATACCCAAACAAATTAGGGTCAACTTCTCCTAACTTCAAATCATCCAACCCATACTCTCCCCAACGTCTCTCCACCATTGCCGCTACATCTGGGTCAGACTCTAAAGTTGCACCCCACTCATGGTCAGTCTCTGGGGGAATTTTCGTCGTAGCATCTATTCCCATCCGACCACCTAAACCAATTTTCTCACTGGCAAAGTCTAAACTATCGAAAGGGGTATTGGGCAAAATAAACACATCTCTAGAAGGGTCTACTTTAGAACTAATTGCCCAAACTACTTGACGCGGGTCGCGAATATTAATGCTCGCATCGACCACAATCACAAACTTTGTATAAGTAAATTGTGGCAAAGCACTCCAAAAAGCTAAAGCTGCTCGTCTTGCTTGACCAGGATATGCTTTCTTAATGGAAATAACTGCTGCTTTGTAACTGAGCGCTTCCATCGGTAGGAAAAAATCTACAATTTCTGAAACTTGCTGCCTCAGAATAGGAGTATAGATCCGATTCAGAGCGATCGCCATCATTGCCTCTTCTTTCGGAGGTCTACCACTAAAAGTTGTTAAATAAATTGGGTCTTTCCTGTGAGTCATACAGTGAAATCTAATCAGGGGAGAATCTTCCACCCCACCATAATAACCCATGTGGTCGCCAAAGGGTCCGTCCGGCAATAGTTCCCCAGGAGTAATAGTACCTTCTAAAACAAATTCTGAATCTGCAGGTACTTCTAAATCTAGGGTTTTGCACTTATTTAATTTCACACCGGAACCACCATAAAGTCCGGCAAATAACCACTCTGACAAATCTACTGGAATTGGAGTAGCTGCTGCCATAATAATTAATGGGTCTACTCCTAGAGCGATCGCAATCTCTAATTTTTTGCCATTTTCTGCTGCTTTCCGTAGATGTCGCGCTCCACCACGGACAGATAACCAATGCACGGTCATAGTATTACGCGATTGTAACTGTAACCGATAAACTCCTACGTTGGCTGTACCTGTTTCGCAATCTTTTGTAATGACTAGACCCAGAGTAATAATTTTACCTGCATCTCCTGGATAGGGGCGAATCATGGGAATTTTGTTTAAGTCGAGAGCGTCTCCTTCAATGACGACTTGTTGACAAGGGGGGAAAAAGTCGCGCCCTGGTTTAGCTTTGACAACATCAAATAAAATTTTCCCAAATTCGACAGCTTGAGAAATCTTTTTTGGTGGTTTTGGTTGTTGGAGCATTCCCAGTTTTTTTCCCAAGGTTTCTAGTTCTTGGGGTTTTTCCATATTCATTGCCCAGCAGACTCTTTCTTCTGTGCCCAAAAAATTTATGGCTATGGAGTGCTCAGACCCTTTAACATTTTCAAATAGGAGACCAGGGCCACCTTTTTGTAGCATTCGGTTGCAAATTTCTGCTATTTCTAGGTCAGGGTCAACTAGTGCTTTGATGCGGTGTAGTTGTCCCCGGTCTTCTAAAATTTTCAGGAATCCTCTTAAATCGCGGGCCATAATTTTATTAAATTTTGTTAAACAAAGTTTATCCTATCATAGGAGTCAGGGGTCAGGGGTCAGGATAAATAGCTTTAATCTCATTTCTGACCCGAAAGTTTCTCTTTTTCATCAAATAGACACCTGAATTATTAATAATTAATTATTAATAATTAATAATTCATATAGCAATCCTATTTTATTTGTGTATAAAAATCTTACCGTTTTTAGGGAACAGGCAAGAGGCAACAGCTTATCTGGCGGGAGTTTCAGTTTTTTTATCTACTTTTTGATTACCCGCAACCAATTTAGGATTGCTATAATTAAATACCTTGGTTTAAAGCCGACCCTATTTGGGGAAAAAAAGATTTTTTTCCTTCTTGGTTAATCCTCTCCCGTAAGCATTCAGCTGTCAGCTATGAGTTATGAAAGGAGAATCAAAGTTACGCTAATGAAATTAGTCATCAGCTAACTTTATAACTTTAGTAGTTATTACTTTCAAAAGCTGAATGTGAAACCATTTACCAGGAAAAGCTGAAAGCTCTTTGCGCAGCATTCCGGCACCGAAATGCTAATAGCTGAATGCTTACCCTCTCCCTTTTGGGGAAAGGTAATTATTAATTGTTAATTGTTAATTGTTAATTGTTAATTGTTAATTGTTAATTGTTATACCAATTCTTAAAAACTTTGCTATACTTGGATTTTTTATTGATAAATACTATTTATTAACGTAATTTTATTGTTAACTAACTTCTGTGATTTTTCCACTTATTTTGACTACCTTCCAAGGGTAGTATTACTTTTGAGAAATGGTATTAATTCCTGAAATAGTACCAAATTCAAAAAATAAAGTTACATCTTAATTAATGATTTATTCCTAAAATAAAAAAATATACATCCCATGATTTAGAAAAATTAAACCTTTTTTACTCTTTTTTATTCTATTTTTCTTTTTATTTTGCCTGTTGCCTGTTTCCTGTTGCCTCTGTTGTTACTGTAGCAATATTTTATGAAATTGCTATAAGATTATTGAAAATGAAATCAAATATTTTTGACTTTTTACTTTTGACTTAATATATGAAATGTCCGACTTGTGGTTCTACATCTTTGCGCAAAAATGGTCGTCCCAACAATCGTCAACGCTATCGCTGTAAAGATTGTGGTCGGCAGTTTATGGAAAAGTTTCCTACATCAAAGATAGACCAGGAAATTTCTGTTAATCAATCTGAATCAACAACTTTAGCGGAAGCTTCCGGAGCTGGAATTGCAATTTTATTATTAGATGTTGAAAATCTGAAAATTGATGTTAATGCGGAGAAATTTTTAGCAAGTATTTCTGAATATTCTTTACAAGTAAAGATTGCTTTTGCTAACTGGAAAAATTCTAGTTTGAGCAAATATGATGCAGAACTTTTTGACCGTGGATATCAACTTATTCATGTTCCTGAAGGTAAGAATAGTGCTGATGCTCAAATGATGTCTATGGGAGCAGCTATTGGTAGGCAATATTCTGATGCTAAAGCTGTTTTTGTTTGTTCTTCGGATTGGTTATTGACTCATCTTTGTAATAGTTTACAAAATCAAGGTTTGACTGTTTATCGAGTAAAAAGACAATCAAATAATATCTTGAGTATAGAAAATCGTAATACGTTAGAAGTGAGGCATTATTCTCTGGAAATAACAACAGAAATTCCACAATTAGAAGAGTTTGTCGAGCGGATTCAAGAGTTGTTGCAAATGGAAAATGAATCAATTAGTCAGCGCAAATCTCAGTTATCTGCTGTTGCTGATTTATTTCAAAAGCGATGTGAAATTTCTTGGGATAAGCAAGCTAATTCAAGGTTTTATTCTAATCATAATCAGGATAATTTACAACAGGTAGTTTCGCAAAAGCTAGATTTTGAAATCATAGAAAATACTGTGACAGAGCAAACTATTCATGTCAAGAGTATTTCTGCTCCTTGGATTACTTCCCGATCGGAGTTAGAGGAAGAGCTAGTTAAAATTATGACTGAATTGATAGAAGAGACTTACCAGCATTTGATTCCCAGCCAGGTAATTAATCAAAAGATTACTCAAATCTTTGGCAATGATTTTCAGAAAATATTAGCAGATTTAAAAATTTATGGAACTCTAGAGAAATTCATGCACAATTCTGCTAAGTTTAGAGTACAAAAAAATCCCGTTACTGATGACTATCAAGTTTCTCTTGCTCATAATTTACAAGTTATTATGTCTGCTCAACAACTTGAAAAAGCCTTGGTGAGAATTGTGAAAATGTTGACAAATAATACCCCAAATAACTACATTTCTACTTCCAACATTAGCACAGAATTTAAAAAACAATATGGTAGTTCTATTAACGATACAATTAAAAAATTGCAGTTAAACACTAAATTTATAGATTTTTTAAAGTCTTCAGATTACTTTAATATTAAACAATTCGGCACAGTTTATCAAGTAGCGATCGCCGATTATTAGACCAAATTAATGATTAATTTTACATCCTATTAGACATATGCTATAATCAATTATTATCCATAAATTATCTATCAATTTTTTCTCCTTCCCGTAAATATGGAACTAACTTAACTGAATTTCCAGGTATATTTTTCGGTTCTATTTTTTTGATTTCATCAAAACTTAAATTATTGATCTAATAATTAAGGATTTGCAACTAGCTGAATTTTTTCTATTTTGAATCTCCTAGACTGATTATAATTTCTTATGCCATTTTCAGAAAATATTGCGACATTGCTTGTTTATAGGTTTTAGGTGGTAGGTGGTAGGTGGTAGGTGGTAAGTCTTAATAGAACAATATTAGGCAAACTATAATTTATCTGATTCCATTTAACAATTTTACCTTGGGCTTGTAGTCTCTACATTTTCTTCAGTTTATCCACCGTCATACTATTTACTGGATTTTGAGGATTAACAACTACAGTAATAGCATCATAAGCAATAGGAAGTTCAATAAATTTAATTCCTGCAGCTTTGCACTTTTCTATTTTAGATGGTTCAATAGGTCTAGAAGCATCAGAAATATCTATTCTCACAGAGTCTTCTTGAGAACAGAATTTGTTAAAACATCCCCCTGTTCTAGAAATTCCAACTGTTACTCCTATAAAACCTCTTTTCTGTTTTTGAAATTCTGCTGCTACTGCTTCAGTAATAGGGGAAACTCTGCTGGAACCATCTATTTTTATTGTGGATGAAGTCTGTGATTTAACTGCTGGAATACTTACAGCTAATGTTGTACCTACTACTACCCACCAGCACTAGCTAAATACCATTTATTTTGGTTAGATTTATTCTTTTTAGTAGTTACCATAGCTATCTTTTGAGTGAGGATTATATTATGCTTTAAGTCAATAAAATTTTAGTCTTGTTTGATTTTATAATTCTAATAATTATTAACCAGAGATTTAGTATAATTCTCCGATAATAAATTAAAATTAAGAACAGTTTAAATACAGGTTAATTTGATAAAATAATGATTGAAAAAATATGGGCAATCAATATACTTTAGCAGCAGAATTTACTCAGGCAGGAGTTGGTTTACATAGTGGTATTAAATCTCAGGTGAAAGTTATGCCTGCTCCTCAAAATTCAGGGCGATATTTTGTGAGAGTTGACTTGCCTAATTCCCCAATAGTTCCAGCTACAGTTTCTTCTGTTATTTCTACTACTCTTTCGACAGAATTTGGTATAGAAAATGTTCGTATTTGTACTGTAGAACATCTTTTGGCAGCTTTGGCAGCATTAGGAGTTGATAATGCTCGGATTGAAATTGATGGCCCAGAAGTTCCCCTATTGGATGGCTCGGCCAAAATATGGGCCGAAGCTATCGCTTCTGTAGGATTGGTTGAAGCTAAGGGCAAAAATGGGCAAAATACTGATGATGGAATAGATAGAGCTACTAATTATAATCACATCTCACCTATGATTTCTCAGCCAGTCTGGATAAATGAGGGAGATGCTTTTGTGGCAGCTTTACCAAGTCCAGAAACTCGGTTTACCTACGGTATAGATTTTGATTTACCAGCGATCGCTAATCAATGGCATAGTTGGTCTCTAAACACAGAAAGTTTTGCTGAATGTATTGCTCCTGCTCGGACATTTGGCCTGGCACATCAAATCGACCAATTACGAGAAGTTGGTTTAATCAAAGGTGGTAGTTTGGATAATGCCTTAGTTTGTAGTGAGTCTGGATGGTTAAATCCACCCCTACGATTTGTCAATGAACCAGTCCGTCATAAAATGTTAGATTTAATCGGAGATTTAAGTTTACTAGGTAGTTTTCCTCAAGCTCATTATTTGGCGTACAAAGCTAGCCATAAATTACATATTCAATTAGCTCAAAAAATATCAGAGCTACTGTAGGAAATAAGGTACGAGTTTAATTTGGTTTTCTAGAGTCTTATACCATTCGACCAAGATAAAGAAAAAAATCGTTTTACTCAATCCTCTTTTTCATCATAAGAGGTAATAATTAATTATTAATTGTTAAACAGCTATTATATGTAACAAAAATTTTGATAAGTAGACAGTGGTAAATATTGTACTTTATGTATCAAATTGTAAACTGGTTAATAAGTAAGTTATATCAGTGCTTTTAAGGCTTTTATAACTAAATATCCAACACCTTTTTTTTACCTTGCCCTACTTAGTTGCTCTTATTGTCTCCAGTCTCTTAATCCACCTGCTTCCTCAAACTTTAATCTATCTCTACTCTACCTTCAACAAAAATTCATATAAAGCTAGAACATTATATGTATTATTAGGGATGTAATACTCTTTGATAAACTACTTTTACCAGGTATGACAAAACCCATAAATTTGACAATTGCAATTCCTACCTATAACGGTGGTGGGAGATTACCAAAACTGTTAGATAAAATCCGGCAACAACATCAAACAGAAAATATTTATTGGGAAGTGATTGTTGTCGATAATAACAGTAGCGATAATACCGCCGAAATAGTTAAAGATTATTAGTCAAATTGGTTAGAGTCGGTTCCTTTAAGATATATTTTTGAGCCACAGCAAGGAGCAGCTTATGCCAGACAACGAGCAGTAAAAGAAGCATAAAGTGACTTAATTGGTTTTTTAGATGATGATAATCTTCCTGCTTTAAATTGGATTGCTGCTGCTTATAATTTTGCTCAAAAATATCCCCAAGCTGGAGCTTATCGTGGCATAATTAATGGTGAGTTTGAAATCCTAAAAGAGCTAATTTTATAAGGTAAAAGTAAATCAAATGAATCATCCTCAACGGATTACTTTTTTATTGTCAGACTTAAGATTTGGCGGTATTCCCTACGTTACTGTTAATCTCATCAATCAAATAATTAAGTATAATTTCCTGGTTATTGATTTCTCTGAAAAATTATGAGGAATCTACTAATAATTTTGTCTCTGGTTTTCAAACAAGATTATTGCCGTTGTTAGTGGATTGGTTTTATCCTTGGGCTGATAATATTGTTGCAGTTTCTCAAGGATTAGCACGAAATTTAGAAACAGAATATCAATGGAAATATGGTTGGATACAAACCACTTATAATCCCGTAATTAATCAAACTTTATTCACCAAAGCTGAAGCATCTTTAAATCATCCTTGGTTTGCAGATACACAACCACCGGTAATTTTAGGAGTAGGAAGGTTATCAGAGGAAAAAGACTTTGCTACTTTAATTCGCTCTTTTGCTAAAGTTAGAGAAAAAAAAGCTGTACGATTAATCATTTTAGGAGAAGGAAAAGAGCGATCGCCTTTAGAAAAGTTAGTCAAAAAGTTGGGATTAGAAGCAGATGTATTAATGCCTGGTTTTGTCGATAATCCCTATCCTTATATAGCAAGAGCTGCTGTTTTTGTTTTATCCTCTATTCGAGAAGGTTTACCTACTGTATTGATAGAAGCAATGACATTAAATACTCCAGTAGTCTCAACAAACTGTCAAGGAGAAGGAGCGAGAGAAATTTTAGATAATGGTAAATATGGAGATATTGTACCTGTAGGAGATACAGAAGCAATAGCAAAGGCAATTATCAAAATTTTAGAGGGCGATCGAAAAATAGTTGATCGGGATTGGTTAGAACAATTTACTATTGATATTGCTACTGAAAAATATCTCAAAATTATTGGTGCTAATCTAGAGCTAAAGATAGAAAACTAATTAAACCTGAAAATTATAAAATACGGTAATTTCAATGGCAGCAAAAAAATCGTCTCAATCTCATATTTATAATCGCACAATCTGGATGTACTGGCAAAATAAACCAGGCTATAAAAGACCAGAATATCTGGATTTATGCCTTCAAACTATACAAAAACATAATCCAGATTTTGAAATAAATATAGCATTTCCCAAAAATAGTGAGGTACAAAATTCCTTTCTTTTAGGGAGTAGGGAGTAGGGAGTAGGGAGTAGGGAGTAGAGAAGAGGAGACAATAGGGAGGATAAAATCAGAAAAAAAACTGTACCTCATCAGCTTGATAAATGCTATATTGTTGATGCTAACTCATTGAAAAAACTGGTAGATTTTCATTATTTATTTGATAGTCTTTCTGTCGTTCATCAAGCTGATTATGCCAGAATAAAGCTAGTTGATAAATATGGTGGAATGTATCTTGATTTTGACACTATTTGTTTGAAATATTTGGCATCCTGTCTCTAATTTTTAGATATAAATAATCACCAGCATAAAATAGGGAGATAATTTCTCGGATAACTTGGTCATTTTTCTGGTATTTATCTAGAAAATAATCGCGAATTTACCACAAATATAATTTGCTGCAAGTATGTTTCCTAATTTTTTTTATTCTCAAAATTGACTCTGTAAAAATGCACATTATTATTACTGGAGGAGCGGGATTTATAGGTTCTCACTTATCAGAATTTATCTTAGAAAAAGGGCATCAAATAACTGTAATTGATAATCTAAAAACAGGCAAACTAAAAAACCTACTCCCACATCCCAATCTAAATTTAATACAAAAAGATATCCTCACCTGTCAACCAACAGACTTTCCCAAATCCATAAATGGTATCGTTCATTTAGCAGCAACTTACTCTGTCAATACTTCCTGGCAAAAACCATTAGAAACTCACCAAAATAATCTCTCTTCAACATTAGCTGTAATTGAACTTTGCCATGCTTTAAAAATCCCTAAACTTGTCTTTGCTAGTTCGGCTACAGTATATGGGAACCCCATTAATTTACCCGTGACAGAATCCCATCCCACTCAACCGCTTTCTCCCTATGGTTTGCATAAACTTTGTAGCGAACAATATCTTAATTTATTTGCCCAAAAATATAATTTTGCTGCTGTAAACTTGCGTTTTTTTAATGTTTTTGGTTCCCGAAAAGACCCTAATTCTCCCTATTCAGGAGTTATTTCTATTTTTGTCGAGCGGATGAAACAGGGCTTACCAATTACTATTTTTGGTGATGGTAAACAAACCAGAGATTTTATTTATGTTAAAGATATTGCCAATGGTTTATATCAAGCTTTAATTAAACCAATTCAACCAGGTTCTTCTTTAACTTGTAATCTAGGCAGAGGGCAAAAAACTTCTTTACTAGAGCTAATAAATATTCTCAAAAACTGTTTTCCTCAATGGATTTATTCAGTAAATTTTGCCCCAGCTCGATTGGGAGACATTATTCATTCTCAAGCAGATATTTCAATAGCTTTATCTGAATTGGGATTTAAAACTAATTGGGATATCGAATCAGCTTTTACTCATTTTCTCAACTCTCAAAAGTAAACCAAAACTAAACAAAACTCTTGTCTGTTTATCTGAAGCTCTCGATCCGATAATTTTGGTGTGATGTAAGATTTTGGGGAAACCATATTGACAACTCTAAAGCTAAAAGTATATTTTTTGTCCATTAACATCCGCTAAACCTGTCCTATAAAAAATAGAACTTCCCAACGTCCGAGGAATGAGTAAGACCAGCTTTTAATGGTAAGATTACATTTCTAACGATTTAGACTAATACCAAACAATATCTCACTGTACAAATGTCAACCCCTGAAAAAACTACAACTGATTCTATAAACACTACAGACAATCCTCAACAGCAAAACCAGGATGCAGAAACTACTGAGCCAACTCAGATGACCATTGACGAAATTCAAAAATTATTACCCCACCGATACCCTTTTGCTCTGGTAGACCGCATCATAGAATATGTACCAGGAGAAAAGGCCGTCGGCATCAAAGGTGTCACATTTAACGAACCCCACTTTCAAGGACATTTTCCAGGAAGGCCAATAATGCCAGGAGTATTAATCATAGAAGCTCTGGCTCAGGTGAGCGGGGTAATCTTAACTCAACTACCTGGTTTTACAGAAGGATTATTTGTATTTGCTGGTATTGAAAAAGCTCGCTTTCGTCGTCCAGTAATACCAGGAGACCAACTAATTTTGACCGCCGAACTCATATCTTCTAGAGGCCGTAAATTTGGCAAAACCCGCGCTTGGGCAGAAGTAGATGGTCAAAAAGCTGCCGAAGCAGAATTATCGTTTTTTATGATGGACTAAAGTATGCCTACCCTAATTCACCCCACAGCCGTTATTGCTAAAAGTGCTGAACTGCATCCCACGGTGCAGGTTGGTCCCTATGCTGTAGTTGGGGAACAGGTGAAGGTCGGAGCTGGTACGACTATTGGGGCTCATGTTGTGATTGAAGGACCTACGGAAGTTGGTTCAGGGAATCGGATTTTTCCTGGAGCTGCTATTGGTTTGGAGCCACAAGATTTAAAATATACTGGCGCTCCGAGTGGGGTGAAAATTGGCAATGACAACCAAATTAGGGAGTATGTTACGGTTAACCGCGCTACTTATGGCGATGAGAATACGGTTATTGGCAATGGAAACCTACTGATGGCTTATGCTCATGTGGCGCACAACTGTATTATAGAAGATTTTGTGGTTGTAGCGAATGCTGTGTCTTTGGCAGGTCATGTGAAAATTGAGTCAAAGGCTGTTATTGGTGGGGTTTTGGGTATTCATCAGTTTGTTCATATTGGTAAAATGGCCATGGTGGGTGGCATGAGTCGTATAGTTAGGGATGTGCCACCGTTTATGTTGGTGGAGGGACATCCTTGTTTGGTGCGATCGCTCAATTTAGTGGGATTAAAACGTGCTGGTTTGACCAGTGGGGATTTGGCAATATTGAAGAAGGCTTTTCGGATTCTTTATCGTTCGGGTAAACCTCTGAGTGAGGCTTTGGCAGAGTTGGAGTTATTTTCTGAGAATAAATATATTGAGCAGTTACGCCGGTTTTTAATTTTATCTCTTGGTTCTAAACGTCGTGGTCTTACCCCAGGGAAAATGTTTAAGGGTTTTGATAATTAATAGTACTGATTTTATTACTATATCTTTATAATTTATTGTCACACTTCCCAAAGTTTCTACACTTTCCACACTCTCTCTACTATTACTATGATTGCTCTATAGAACCCCTGAAGGGATCTGTTTAAAATTAGAGATTGAGAGTAGGGGAGTGGGGGAGTGGGGGAGATGATGAAGTAAGTCAAAAAAATTCTACCTTTTTCCTCTATTTCTTGATTCTCCATCTCCTGACTACTGAGGACTGAGGACTGACTCATGAGGCAAAAACCCTTACCTTTGCGGAGGTACACTTAGGGTTTCTATACAACTAGCAACTTTACTAATGGCTATGTCTCAAAAATAGCCTAGCCTTTAAGTTTTATAACAGGCGTGAAAAAATCATCTTACAAATAAATTGGATAATTGAAAAACAGAATTCAGCTATAAATATCTGATTAATATTTATTCCCTACCCAAAAATTCTGGTCTAATTTTCAAAGAGAGTTAATTATTAATTGTTGAACTACCACTTACCATCTAAAACCTAGAAATTTATTTGTACCAAACATTTATTAAATTGGTATTAGTTATAGGTTGCAGTCTTTTAGTTTGAAAATTTTTCCCTTTTTTGTCAAGGATTGATGACAAAAAAGGGAAAAATTTGTCTGATGTAGCTAACGAGGTTTCAATATTTTTAGCACTTTAGTTCGGTTGTGTGATACTCTAAATTTTAGAATAATCCAAGGGAGGGTTATTGCTTAAGAGAATTTTTAAGCTGCAAATACCTATAATTTCGTTGTTTTGAGAGGCAAATACTCTTAGGTTTTTCCCACATGAATGACTAATTTTTTGCTACTCATTTTTTGCCATGTTGATTGATTGATAATTTTGTGGTATGGGAAACGAAGAATGACGAAAAAATGAAAGATTAGTATTTATAATCTGGTAGTTGATTAATAGGACTGGTAATAATCGCCCTTGAAAATGAATGATTAGCTCTCAGGAATTTTGTACGACTACTCCCGCTACAATTTATGATTTAGCAGTGAGATGAATTACAGCTAATTAAGTTAACTGAGTCTTAGCAAATCCTTTGATTGATAAGGACTTTTGGGCAAAGTTTTTAGAATCAGAACGGAGCTTGTCCTTTTTTTCTTTTTGAATTTATCGAGGGGGTATAGCAGTCGAAGCAAAGGGCGCGGACAGATAAAAAGCTTAAAACTACAGACAACGCAATATTTTTCTTTTATTAAGTGCATTGTGATCAAGAAGTAGTATCAGACCTACTGCCTAATATCTACCAATTACCACCTTCTTAAATACCCATGTCTAAATCCCCATCTCCCATCAAAATTTTTATTAGTACAGGTGAAGTTTCTGGAGACTTACAAGGAGCTATGTTAATTGAAGCGCTCTACCGTCAAGCTCAACTTCAGGGTCTAAATTTGGAAATTGTGGCTTTGGGGGGCGATCGCATGGCTGCAACTGGGGCAACTTTGCTAGGGAATACAACTAAAATTGGTTCTGTTGGTATTATTGAATCTCTACCTTTTATTTTCCCTACTCTGAAAATTCAACAAAAAGCTAAGGAATATTTACACCAAGAATCTCCCAATTTAGTTGTTTTAATTGACTATATGGGACCTAATATTAGTATTGGTAGTTATATTAGCAAAACTTGGCCGAATTTGCCGATTGTTTGGTACATTGCTCCTCAAGAATGGGTTTGGTCTTTGGGAAAGCGTAAAACAGCTCAAATAGTCCGTTTAACAAAAAAACTATTGGCTATTTTTCCTCAAGAGGCAAATTATTTTCGGCAACAAGGGGCTGATGTTACTTGGGTAGGTCATCCCATTATTGACAGAATAAAAATGGCTCCTACTAAGGAAGAAGCACGTCGTCTTTTGGGGATAGGTCCTGATACTATGGCGATCGCTTTATTGCCTGCTTCTCGACAACAAGAAGTCAAGTATTTATTACCTGTAATTTTTCAAGCGGCTAAAATAATTCAGGAAAAGTTGCCTCAAGTTCACTTTTTGATACCTCTATCTTTGGAAAATTATCGTTCTCCCATTGAAGAGGCAATTAAAAAGTATCAAATTCGAGCAACAATTTATTCATCTTGTCTACAAAATGCTACAAAAAATAGTCAGGAAATACAAGCTAGTAAAAATTTAGAAGTTTTAGCTGCATCTGACTTGGCGATCGCTAAGTCTGGTACTGTTAATTTAGAAATAGCTTTGCTTAATGTACCTCAAGTAGTAATATATAAAGTTAATCCTATTACGGTTTGGATTGCTCGTCATATTCTCAGATTTTCGATTCCATTTATGTCTCCACCTAATCTGGTACAAATGAAGTCTATTGTCCCAGAGTTATTCCAGGAGCAAGCCACATCTGAGAATATTGTGTCTGAAGCTTTAGAGCTTTTATTAAATGATGAACGTATAGCCAAAACTAGATTAGATTATCAAGAAATGCGTCTAGCTTTGGGAGAATTCGGAGTATGTAGTCGTGCTGCTCAAGCAATTTTAAATTTAGTTTTGACTATATAATAGTGCTATAGTTGATTGACTATATTCAAGCTCCTATTTTTCACTTACAAGCAGTTTTATCAGTAGATTAATTTCTGGTTTTGAGTTAACTTAACTGGTGATTTTTTCTGTGAGTAATAATAGTTTGAGGAAGTAAAAGCTGAATACTTAATAATTAATAATTAATTATTAATTATTAAGAGGTGATAGTTAATAATTATTCATTCATTCAACAATTCAGGTTGAAAACTTCCCCTTTTAAGGGGATAAAATCAAAAGATTCCTTTTAGTCAATCCTCTTGTTTTAAGCAGAGGTAATTATTAATTTTTAATTGCTGAACGCTCTTCGGAGCATTAATATTTATCAGACGCTATCTTGCTCTTTTATACGTTTTTCAATTATTAATTGTTCATTATTGATTATTAATTATATTATTAATTATTCGGTGACAAATCAAAAAGTGGCGTTGCTGAATCAAGGTATGAAAATAAAATATTGAACAATCCCAAATATTTGTTATTCAATAGTGAGCGCAATTACCAAAAAATACAAATCATACCCA
>JASJEE010000138.1 GCA_030064835.1 Microcoleaceae cyanobacterium MO_207.B10
AACCTACACCCGACATTTCCATACCAATGCCAGAAGTCGTTAATCCCATACCTGAGGTCGTTAAACCTACACCCGACATTTCCATACCAATGCCAGAAGTCGTTAATCCCATACCTGAGGTCGTTAAACCTACACCCGACATTTCCATACCAATGCCAGAAGTCGTTAATCCCATACCTGAGGTCGTTTGACCTGAACCGGAAGCCCACATTCCTACACCAGATCCCATAGCGTAGGAGCTTAGACCTTCCTCTATCATCTGGCCCGAACCCGGAACCATTTGAACAGAACCAAAGATAGATCCAGTAACCCTTTGATCTTCAGCTTCACCTATGCTGAACATCTCATCATATATATCATCGGCATTATCATGAAAAGTAATCTGGCGGGTAGCCGGAACCAGTTCCATGAAAGTCTTTCCACGCAAATCTTCATCCCAACTTACAGTTATAAATTGGTCTTCAATCCAATCTGAGGGATATACTGGCGGAATATGTACTCGTTCAGAACGAGACAGAACTAGCCACCGACCGTCAGCGCACCGATAGCCTACTTCCAACGCATACTCGCGATCGCTAACTGGGATTGGTATATACCATTCACGAGCGAACTCGTCACAAGGATATTCCTGAATACTATGAGGACTTTGGTAGTTCAAGTTGATATCAGTGACATCATAAATTCGCAGGGCCAACTGCTGTCCCCCTTGGCGACGTAATTCTTCCTTTTGTTGATTCGGAATATCCCAGTAAGCATAGGCCCATTCAGGATCGCGAGGCATTAATACGATTCGGCTTTTACCGTAACCGTTTGGTAAATCAGTCAATCCTTCATCAACTGATGAAAGAAAGTTATCAGTATAGTCTTCTTGACCTAACTCAAATTTCTTGACTTCAACTTCTTCCTCTAATCCTACTGTAGAAGATGGAGGAGATGATATTTGATGGATACCTTTTGCTTCCATGATTGCTGATAAAAGTTGGGCTTTACGCATTCTGCTGTAACGAGAGATACCTAATTCACTGGCCACTTTGCGTAGCTGTCGTAAGGTCATCTCTTCTAAAGGTGGAAGTTCTTTGACCATTTGTATATCCTCCTTCTTTAGTTTTTTATGGTCTTTAGGTGTTTGTCTTCAAGGCTATTGGTAATTACCCTTCTATTTTTAAGCACTACTCTAAGTAGAAAATTATGAGTCACTTTGATCTTTGTGGACTCTTAGCAGTTTCTCAGACAGAGAAGCTACAAAAATAGATTTTTTTTTGGGATCACCGGGATCGCCTTTAAGTCTATAATCTTGCAGAAAATCTCAGATTTGGTCAAGGGTGGTTACTAAAAGATTCTGAGTATACATACGGGTTTATAAGCAATTGTAGGTTTATAATGTTAACAAACCTTAACATTATTTGATTTATTACCAATCAGACAGTAATAAATTAATAAAACTATCTTATAGTCATATTAAAAATAATCAATCAGTTAAGATTGGAAGTTACAGTAGCTTAAGAAATAAAAATTCATATATTTATTTATATATATAATCAATCTTATAGCAATTATAAATTAGTTGTGACAAATTTAAGAATAATAAATATTACCTGGAATGCTTGTAAATTCTAAACCCTGGATTCTGGATTATGATTCTTTATTACTACTAAAATGTTACAACCTAAATAGGATTGCCATATAAATTTTGGTCTTAACCTCAAAAATTTTAAATATTTTCTCCTTGATTGTTTTTTATTAAATTGAGGTATGAATAAATTTGATTAATTTAATTAATAGCAGTTTTTATTAACATATAGTAAATAAATTTAGATGGCAAGGCAGAAGGCAGAAGGTGAGAATTCAGCTATTAGCGGTTAGCTCTTCCTGGGGAATGCTACGCAAACAGCAATAATACTCTGGGCTGAAAGATAGGGTATAATACTAATTTGATAAATGTTTGCTACAAATAAATTTCTAGGTTGTGCGGTGGTATGTGGTAATTCAATAATTAATAATTAATCATTAATGATTAATTATTATTACCTCTCTTGGAAAAGAAAAAGATTAACTAAAAGGAAAATTTTTTCTTATTTCCCCTGAAAAGGGGGAGGCACATACCCAGAATTTTTGGGTAGGGAATAAATCTTAATCAGATATTTAATCTTTACAGTAGAAGTTTTGTAGTCTACCTTTGTGAAAACCTCTATAATTCAGATTGAGATAAATAATTTTGTTTAGCGACTTAGTTTAAATATTTGCTTGAGATATACAGCAGTTTGCAAATTTTCAGAAGTACAAAATTTTGAGGAATTATACCTAGTTTAAAAAAAGCTTGCCCTAGCGGAGGCGGGCGAATATTACGAAGAATAAGTCTGATTAAAATACTTTACAGGATATGTCTATTTGACATAAAAGAGAATTATATAACCTAAAAAATGGTATTGAAACCATTAATTATGACTCCTGACTCCTAATAAATAATCTACTCATACCAAATCCGGTTATTATAGAATATTTACCTAAATATTCAAATCCTTATCAGACAAAGATTTTGATTTTTTTGAATATCTCCTTACCAAAGCGGATTTGGTATCATTTGCAGCAAACATTTATTAAATTGGAATTAGACAACAGAAAAGTATCGAATTCTAGTATAGATAGCGTAAAACTTTACCTGACTATCCTGAAAAATACTTTATAATTATTTGTGATTTTTTTTTGTTAATAAATAAACTAAAAACTTGAATATTTAACAAATAATTAACCTCAAAAAAAATCTTCAAACTTAAGCAAAAAACTAGAGGATTATCAATTTAATCATAATCAAATAATCGTAATCAAATAATTATTAACTAGTTCACTACATCCCAATCACGAATTTGCCATTTCCCATCCTGACGAATCAAATTGTAACGAACCAATAAATTATCGTTTTCAGAATTACTCAATCTATCATTGTTATAAACTTCAGCCTTTTCAATAACTTGAGCATCTATCTGAGCCTGATTTGCACCAGTCATCTTAAAATTTTTCACCTCTAAACTATGCTCATACTTGATATAAGAATTTTGTCCCTTAAGTGCATTAGCAGCAGATGACCACCGTGAAAGTGCTGGTTCTACAAGAATTTTAGATAGTTGCTCAACCTCATGATTTTGACCTAATGCTGCTTTTTTGGTGTTTAACCAACTTTCAATCGCAAGTCGTGCTACTTGCTCTGTTATTGGGCCTGGTGATGTGAGGCCAACTTGATTAGATTTTGGAATTTCTACAAGAGGTAAAGGTTTGTCTAGGGACACCATAGGTTGTTCTCCTTGTAGTCTTAGTCCGCCTAAACCTAGAGCATTTGCTAACCAACCAATAGTTTTCATTGTGGCAAACCCAATCAGTCCTATTGCTAATAATCCCAAAAAGGCAATTAAGATTAAACGGCCTACCTTAATAGACTCCCTTCGATTAGAAGTTTTTCGGAAATTATTATCTGGGGTAGCTTGTGCAAGTCCTTCAACACCCATTACTGGTATGCTTTCATTGAAGCTAGGTAGACCACTTTTAGTTCTTTCCCTAATTCTCAGTGAGGAAAGACTAGAACCAACAGGAGGTATCTGTTTTTGTATACCGCTGCCGATAGACGATAATTCCTCTGGCTGTTTAATAGGCTGTTGAGAACCTAAACTCCCCCTATCAGTCTCTCCACTAACAGGAGAAATGGTCGCTTTAGTAGAAGTTCTCCCAGTTGAAATAATCTTTTCTGGCGCAGTCAACTTTGACTCAGAAGATTTGTCAAGTCCTTTAGTATCGCGACGAGGTTGAACAACTACCCACTGATTAGCTGCTTCTGAATCTGTAGGTAAAGCTTCTAGATAAGCTTGAACGTGCTGATCGGCAAAATAGTCTTTCAAAGAAGCTGATTTATGGAACAAATCTCGGAAATGGGGAAAAACTTCTTCCGTTAACCAGTGTTCTGCATAAAGGCAAAGTCCAGGTAACAAATCTGGAGCATCTTGAGAATTTTCTCTAATAAAAGATAGGGGTTCGTATTCTTGGCTTAGTTCTAAAGAGCGAGTTGCCTCTTCAGTTTGCCCTAAAAGTAAAGCGCAGACCGCTTTCTCAATATTGACATCTTGACTGCGGCCCAGTTGCATTAGCATCAGCTTGGCCTTACGGATCAAAGCAGGCTGTTTTTGAGCAAATCCTTGAGCTAAAAAAGTATAAACTGCTAGATATGTACCAACTGCCGAAGGGCGACTAGCTTCGGCCTCAAATATGCTCTTTTGTTCTGACGTAGTTAAATGGTGGCGTAACTGCTGAACAAATTTCAGAAAATCTTCTATTCCCAATCCAGATTGATCATCACCTTGACCATCAATTCCACCCCTTTCATTTAGCATATCCTGGAGAATTTCTAACCCACGGCGACGTTCTAGGACTCGCTCTTCTGGTAGTTCCAATAATTCCATTACTCGATAAGGACGTAACTTGTAGAGATCTCCCTGTATCTCACCTCTAACTTGGGCAAATAGACTTTCCCGTAGCAATAATCCTTGGCCAGCTTCGAGAGAAGTTGCTGCATTTTCATATTGTCCTTGCTGCCACTGTTCTCTACCTAGTTCTAAATCTGCTAGAGCTACAGTTAGTACAATATCTGGCAACACCAGGGCCGGGTCCCCAAAACGACCATCTTTTATAGCAATACTATTGTTGATAAGATAGGGGCGAGATAGTTTGATTATAAGTTCGTATTCTCCCAGTTCTTGTAGGATGAGAAGTGCTCCAATAAATTGTTGATCTTCTATTTCTATGCTGGGAGTATTGGGGTCAAATTCAGTTTTAACTGAAATATCTCTGCCCAGAGAACTAATTCCTCTGGTTGAGGGCCTATAACTTACAGAAGCGGGTATTTCTTCCACTCCCTGAAGTTTTGTCCCTTTTTCTTCTAATGTCTCAATATTTTGCTCAGAATCTAAAGTAGTTTGTTCTGTTTCAGGTTCGTAGGTTTGAGCGAGGAAACTTCCATCATAGGTTCGGCGTTGTTCTGAGGCCGAAAGCACTCCATAAGCCTCATCTATCAGTTGTTTCCTCGCAACTATAGTGGCTTCTGAATATTCTCTTCTGGGAAGCTGCTGCGTGCGATCGCGATGTGCCTGCCGTAACTGTTCGGCAGTAGCCTGAATTGGTAAACCCAAAATTCGGTAATAATCGAGTGGAATCCGCACAATGCACTTCCTCAAAGGCGAGTTACTATATTTGTTTAGTTTATAGTAGCTGATCTTGTTGACTAGTTGGAGTGTTGTTTATGAATTTACAATACTTTTAGTGAGCAGCTCGTAGAATTTGTTTGTTCTACTATACTATTCCCAGATAAGCCACTAAAATATAAGGTTCTTAGAGACCTTTACTAAATACATTTTGTACCACATAAATTTATCATTCATCATAGTAGCTTAGGAAAAATTAAATGATCCAAGAACGTAGCTTACCTGTCTTTGATACCAATAGTATAAAAATTACTAAAGAAAAAGGATTAATACTATATGAAGATATGGTGTTAGGACGCTTATTTGAAGATAAGTGTGCTGAGATGTATTACCGAGGCAAAATGTTCGGGTTTGTTCATCTTTATAATGGACAAGAAGGGGTTTCTAGTGGTGTGATTAAAGCAATGCGCCAGGACGAAGATTTTGTTTGTAGCACTTATCGAGACCATGTTCATGCCCTAAGCGCAGGTGTACCAGCCAAGGAAGTGATGGCTGAATTATTTGGTAAAGCTACTGGTTGCTCCAAAGGTCGTGGGGGATCTATGCATATGTTCTCAAGTGAACATAATCTTTTAGGGGGTTATGCTTTTGTGGCTGAGGGTATTCCTGTGGCTACTGGGGCAGCTTTTCAAAGTAAATATCGTCGCGAAGCAATGGGTAATGAAAAAGCAGACCAAGTGACGGCCTGTTTTTTTGGAGATGGAGCTTGTAATAATGGCCAGTTTTTTGAATGTCTGAATATGGCAACTTTGTGGAAACTACCAATTATTTATGTGGTGGAAAATAATAAATGGGCAATAGGTATGGCTCACGATCGTGCTACTTCTGAACCTGAAATTTACAAAAAAGCTCATGCTTTTGGTATGGTGGGCGTTGAAGTTGATGGAATGGATGTTTTGGCAGTACATTCTGCAGCTCAAGAAGCGGTAGATCGTGCCCGTGCTGGTGAAGGTCCTACTTTAATTGAAGCTTTAACTTATCGATTTCGCGGACATTCTTTGGCAGACCCAGATGAATTACGAGATCCTCAAGAAAAGGAATATTGGTTTTCTCGTGACCCGATCAAACAATTTGCTGATTATTTGACAGAAAATAATTTGGCAGAAACTGAAGAGTTACAGGTCATCGATCAAAGGATTAAAGAATTAATTTCTGAGGCAGTTAAGTTTGCTACAGATAGCCCTGAACCGGAAATTGATGAACTTTATCGCTATGTTTTTGCTGAGGATTAATTCACTTAATTAGTTTAATTTTTCCTAAATAATCTGTCAATTATTAATCGGGTTTCTCGTGAAAATATTTAAAATAAATTTTTAAATGTGGAAACCCGAAATATAAGTATTCGTGCCAAATAAATTTCCTAGTTGAGAGAGGAAACAGGGAATAGGGAATAGGGAATAGGAATAAATAATTCATAATTTATGGGTAAGATTAGAGATGTATCAGAAAATTTATAATTAATTTTATATAACCACTAATTTGTAATTAATTTGGCATAGGCACTTAGCTTTATTTTAATCAAGAAAGTACAAAATTTTTGTATTTTAGTAACCCTATCATAAATTTTTATGGTTTTTTCCTAGTTAGAGAAGTCAGAAAACTTAATTGTAATTTTCAATCAACATCGGTCTAGCCTAACTGTTTTCCGTTAGGTGAGCTAGATATTTTGATACAGTCCACCTAAGTAGTTGTGCAAAATAAATTTCCTAGTTGAGAGAGGGAACAGGAAATAGCGAAAAATAATTGATAATTTATGGATAAGATTGGAGATGTATCAGAAAATTTGTAATTAATTTTATATAACCACTAATGTGTAATTAATTTGGCATAGGCAGTTAACATATTTAGCAATAGAAAAACTATTTCAGTTCTAAAACTTCACAACCATCAGGAATACTCCAGTTTGAAACTGGAATAAATCAATAAATATAATGATGAATGTTTATACCATTTCTCTATGAAGTTGCACTTAATAAAAGATGACAATTTCCAGCACAGTAAGGTTTGAGTAAAAACTATTAAGTGCATAGTTAATAGGAATAGTCTTATAACAATTTTATGTGAGGCTGCATAGAATTATTGATTTATTAATATCTCTTTATTTATATACAGTCTACTCTGAGCAAACTTCCATTCTATGCAACTTCAGATTAATTTGGTATTAGAGTAAAACTATTAACTCTAAGTAACCGGACGTTAGTATATTCCACTGTTAAATTTAACAGAACATCTTTAAAGAATTTTGATGTCTCAATTATAGATAGATAGCTTTCCGGAAACCATAAGTTGGCCATGGGTTGACCAACCTCTGAGGTTGACATGAATTGCTATCAGTTTTTGCAGTCCCTGGTCATGGTGCAAAACTAAAACTTAGCTAAACCATCAAGCAACAGTGAATGAAGAATATTTTGTACAATGCTTAATTACAAAGCAAAATATAGATGGAAAGGTCTATGTAGAAGTTGATAGATTTTTTCCCTCATAGAACTAATTTGATATTTTGATCAAGATGAATTATTTTTATAGTCATTTCAAATAAGAATGAAACACTGTTTCTACTAAAAATCTTTTACGGCAAGAAATGTTAGTCTGAATCTAAACTGAAATGACTATTATTAGGTAGGGAAACTTTTCCATTGGCGATTTATATAGCCCATTTAGTATCTTTTTCCACGATGTTTGATTTTAGGGATGATTTTTTCTGCAAAACTTATGCTTACTCGTACTTACCAATCCTAATTATTATAGATATCCAATGGGTTATATTAAAGATGGAAATCCATACCATTAGCCACAGTAATTCCTATTTAGATAGTTGATTATGGGCAACTTAAATACAAATTAAATACAAACAAACTATAAAATTTTTGGTAAAAATTCAGGAATTGTCAGTAACTCACTAAGGGAAAAGTCAGACATTAAAACGAGATCAGGAAAATTTCATAAATAAATTTAGTTCCTGTAGACTATTTCTTTTTGTAATAGACCCCAGGGGTATTGTAGAAACATTTATCCAAAACTTATCCATCAGGAAATATAACCTTTCCTATTGGTTTTAAGTAGATTAGCCAATTACAAATAAATAACCATGAAGAAGACAACAGGCAAAATTTTTTGGAAACAACCGTTAACTTATCTATTGTTACTAGCAGGGGCTGGAGGAGCATTGCTAGGCCAGCACATCATATTTCCCCAGGCTCAGAAATATCCTGAAAACCCTGGCAATATTGTGGCATCTCAACTTGCTGCATCCCAATCAAAGACTAATATTGATGCTAATTCTAACCCAACAAAACCTAACTGGTTGCCAGTCAGATCCCCTATTCCAAATGGCAACTTTATTGTTAATGCAGTGCAAAAAGTAGGTCCAGCAGTAGTCCGAATTAACTCTTATCGCAGAGTTGGCCAACAGCCAAATATGTTTGGTAGAGGAATGCCAGATGATTTCTACGGTATTGAACCCCCAAGAAATCAATATGGACAAAGGGAAGAAGGAACTGGGTCTGGTTTTATTATTAGTGCTGACGGTCATATTCTCACAAATGCCCATGTGGTAGAAGGAGCAACGACTGTGGAAGTGGTGTTGAAGGATGGTCGTCGCTTACAGGGTAAGGTATTGGGAACTGATTCTGTGACTGATGTGGCAGTAGTTAAAATTGATGGAAATAATTTGCCCACTGTATCCTTGGGAGATTCAGAAAATTTGCAGCCTGGAGAGTGGGCGATCGCTATTGGTAATCCTTTAGGTCTGGATAATTCTGTGACGGTGGGTATTATTAGCGCTACTGGTCGTTCTAGTAATGATGTCGGGGTTCCTGATAAGCGGGTAGGGTTTATTCAAACGGATGCTGCGATTAATCCTGGTAATTCTGGTGGGCCTCTGCTGAATCAAAATGGTGAGGTGATAGGAATTAATACGGCAATTATTGATGGTGCCCAGGGATTGGGTTTTGCGATTCCGATTAACAATGCCCAACAGATTGCTCAACAATTAATTAAGGTGGGTAAAGCAGAACACGCTTATTTGGGTATTGCTATGCAAACTCTCACTCCTGAACTGAAGCAAGAAATTAATCGGAATTTAAACACAGATATGAGTTTATTTAGTGATCAAGGGGTATTAATTATGCAAGTTGTTCCTGGGTCTCCTGCTGCTCGAAGTGGTTTAAGACCGGGGGATATTATTCAAAAAATTGATAATGAGACTATTACTAAATCTGAAAATGTACAACAAATTGTACAAAAAAGAACAGTAGGTAGTTTGTTAGAAATGGAAGTAAATCGTAATGGTAAAAATCTAAATTTACAGTTGCGAACAGGAAATTTACCAGCTAGGCTAAGGGGTTAATTTTTTAATGTTATTTTCGGTTGAAAATTATGATTTAGATAGCAGGGATTAGGGTAATAGGTAACTAGATAGGAAGAAGAAAAAAAAGTTTTTAGCTTGACTGTAAAATTTACCAAATAATCACTAGGTTAATAGTCAAGTTTAACCAAGCTTGAGATACTTCTTAAAAGTAGGGAATAGAAATTTTTACTATTTTTTAAATTCCCTATTTTTATGTGATTATTAGAGTTTTGATAAAGCAAATCTATACTTAATACTAAATCCTGTTTAGAAATAAGGTTTATTTTGAAGGTAAGGCAGAGGGAAGAATGCAAAAGGGTTAGAAAGGAATTTGAACAATTTGAAAAAGTAGCTTTTGATAGCCATATTTGGTATAACTTATACAAAATTTATAAATGTTTGTTACAAATAGCTAGTGAATTTTTTAGGAGTCAGGAGTCAGGAGGCATAAATCAAAATAAATAGCTTTTATACCATTTATTAGTACACCTATAGCGGGCAAGATGCTCGCACTAGAGAGGTTTAAACATTAATATTTGTACTTCATATACTTGAAATTTGCTGTATTGTGAAGTGTTTACTAGGTTTGGATGTCAGAGACTTTTTGTCAAATAAGTATTAAGAGAACGAATATAGCAATCCTATTTTATTAGTGGCAAAAATATTACTGCTTTTTAGGGAAAACTTAACTGGGAACAGGAAACAGGTGGGAGTTTCAACTTTTTGATTTACTTTTGAATTTGTCACAAGCTATGCGCGGATTGCTATAGTTACTAAAATCCCAAAGTAGTCATACTTCAAAGGATTAAAATTCGGTAGAGAGAGGGATTTTTGGCGTTGCTGATTTGGGGTATGATTTATATTTATTAGCGATCGCTAAACTATTAAATAGTAAGTATTCTAGATTGTTGAGTTTTTATTTTCATACCTTGATTCAGCAACGCCGGATTTTTAAGTAAGAAATAGTTGCTTTGATTTCTTCCTCCCTATTCCCTGTTCTCAGTTAAGTGTTCCCTATCTCATTTTTATATTTCCTTTACAAACAATCTCTCATACTCCAAAGTATTTGTACTTAATTAAAGAAAGTTGACTGATAAAAGCTTCCAGAATTTATGGAAATTTGACTAGGGTCATTTAAGTTATCAGTTATACCATTTTGATAAATGTTTGCTACAAATGAATAGGGGATTTTTTAGGAGTCAGGACTCGTCGAGGCGATTCGCGTAATTAGGAGCATTCCGCAGGAAATCGCCCGTACAGGAGTCGCATGGGAATTCCTTTAATACCATGTTTTAGGTCGGAAATAATCTTTTTTGTCAAAGGGACATCTTATTAAAAGTCTTTTTATCGCCCTTACCATTCGTAACATTCTTTTTTTAAATTGGTATTAGCCTCCTGCGGAGGAACTTCGTTAACGCGGAGCGACATGAAAAGCGGAGGGAGCGGCTCTGCAATAGCGGGAAAGCTTTCCCTCCGGGACTCTTCGCGCACTTCGGAGCTTTGCGGAGCGCAAACGCCATCCTTCTACTGTTTTTTATCCCCTTAAAAGGGCAGGCTTTAGAACAGAAATTTTCGGTACATTTTAAGTAAAATCTAGGAAAAGTTTAAAACTATTTCTAATATCTTTAAAGTGAACTTGTATAATATTTATCTGCCCATAAAATCTCTGGAGAATTATGACTAACTTAGTTCCTTCGCAGGAATTTGAAGATGAATATACAATTTTTTCATCTGATAGAGAAAGGCTTGCATTATAGCAAATCCGGTTATTAAAAGGTGATTTTTCAAATTCCTCTCCCACCTTTCTGCCTTCTGCTTTCTGCCTTAACTTCAGAATAAAGCTCTCGTCTAAACCGGATTTAGTATTACTTCTTAATACCACATTTAAAAAACTTTCCTATGTCTGATATTAATTACCAAAAGTAATTTCATACTTCAGTTAGACTTCAACAGTTAAATAGTTAGCAAGATTTAAAGTATTTTTTTGAGAATTATTAGTCTATTAGTCAGTTAGTATAAATTTTTCCTACTTTGAACCTCTCTCCCCTCACCTCCCATACTTCACCTACGGACGTTGCATCTAACGTCCCGATTCCACCCAATCAGACATAGCATTCTTTTTGATAAAATGCTATAAAAAACTCAAAATATTTAGGAGAAAAAGATGGTTAAAATTTTACAGGTAGCTCAGTTAGGAAATGAGATATTAAGATATCCGGCTCAACCTATTAATAATATTGGGGATAAAAGTGTACAAAAATTGATTGATGATTTAATCGCCACAGTAGTAGCAACAAATGGTGTTGGGATTGCTGCTCCTCAAGTTTCACAAAGCGATCGCCTATTTATAGTTGCATCTCGCCCCAATCTGAGATATCCAAACGCTCCAAAAATGGAACCAATAGCTATGATTAACCCTCAAATATCATCTCATTCTGAAGAAATTGTCAAGGGTTGGGAAGGATGTTTAAGTGTACCAGGAATTCGAGGATTAGTCCCAAGATATCGAGTAATAGAAGTAGAATATACTGATAGAGAAGGACAACTAGAGAAACAAAAATTAACAGATTTTGTTGCCAGAATTTTCCAACATGAATATGACCATTTGGAAGGTCTTGTGTTTTTAGACAGGGTAGAAAGTAGTAAGGATTTAATAACAGAAAATGAATATCAGAAACAAATTGTTAATCAATTTTAAAAAAAGTATGAGCTACATAAATTTTCGATTTTGGGTAACTAAAGAATAGGGTAGAGGGAAAAATACTGTACTTGATAAATCTGAGAAACGTTATAATTAATCTTGATCTGCCAATCTGTCAAATCTGATTGTTAAAGAAAATTAACATTTTCCAGATTTATTAATGGTCAAAATACATTTATACAATAAGCTAGTAAACTATAGCTAATTTTATAAATGTTTTCTTGATTTTCCGTAATTAGAATTTGGCTGATTGTAACTAAAAATAATCAATTAAAGTGAGCAAAAAAAATTATGAGTATTAATCTGAACAAAGGTGAAAGAATTAGTCTGTCAAAAGAAGCACCAGGCATGAATAAAGCTGTAGTAGGATTAGGATGGGATGTAAATGTCACAGATACAGGGTCAGATTTTGACCTTGATGTTTCTGTATTTATGTTAGGAGCAAATGGTAAAATTCCTCAAAATGAATATTTTGTTTTTTATAATAATTTAAAATCTCCCGATGGTTCTGTAGAATCTATGGGAGATAGCCGTACTGGAAAAGGAGAAGGAGATGATGAAAGTGTAAATTTAGATTTATCAAAAATAGACTCTGCAATTTCAGAAATTATTTTTGTTGTGACTATCTATGAAGCGGACAATAGACGACAAAATTTCGGACAGGTAAGAAATTCTTATATCAGAATTTATAATGGAGAAACTCAAGAAGAAATAACTAAGTATGAGTTAGAAGAAGACTTCTCTAGGGAAACAGCTATAGAGTTTGGCAAACTATACAAAAAAGATGGTGAATGGAGATTTCAAGCAGTAGGAGAAGGTTATAATACAGGTTTACAAAGCTTTGTCGAAAAATACGCTTAATTTGGGAAATTACGAATAGGTATCAAATTAGGAATTAAAACTGAGATTGATTAAAATGGAAAATTTGAGTTGTAACTAAATATTTATTTGCATAACTCAAATTTTCTCAATTTTTACTTTTAATTTCTGTTTATTGATTGTGATAATTTTGGCAATTTAGTCAGATAACTTGATATAAAGTCACCCCTACTTACAGCAGTTTTTATATGAGTAAACCACAGTAAAAATCTAGCTGTTAGGTGAAACGAGAGCGGGGAATCCCTAGAGGGCTGAACTTGTGGTCTACTCTGGTTAAAAGCACTGTAATTTGCTTGTTATTGACTGATAATAGTTGATGGTTATAAATCAAGCTAAATATAGTAAAAATATACAATCAATTATCAGGAATGATACTTAAAAGAGCTGAAAAAGCAGAGGAGAAATAAATGCCTGTTAATATTAGCAAAGGTCATAGAATTAATCTTTCTAAAGATGCACCAGGATTAAAAAAAGCTGGTATTGGTTTAGGTTGGGATGTTAACCCTACCGATACAGGTACAGAGTTTGACTTGGATGCTTCTTTATTTATGTTAGGAGATAACGGTAAAATTCCTGAAGATGAATACTTTATCTTCTACAATAATTTAAAGTCTCCAGATGGTTCTGTAAAGCATTGGGGAGATAACAGAAGTGGAGAAGGAGAAGGAGATGACGAGACAATTGAAGTTGATCTAACTAAAATTAATTCTAGTATTCAAGAACTAATTTTTGTTGTGACTATTCATGAAGCAGATCAAAGAAGGCAAAATTTTGGGCAAGTTAAGAATTCTTTTATCAGAATTTATGACTTAGAAACTCAGGAAGAAATAACCAAGTATGAATTGGAAGAAGATTTTTCTAGAGAAACAGCAATAGAATTTGGTCGTCTCTATAAGAAAAATGGTGAATGGAAATTTCAAGCAGTAGGAACAGGATATAATGCTGGTTTACAAACTTTTGTAGAGAAATACGCATACTAAATAGCCAAGACTATTTTATTATCAACTATGCCATTCTATTTATTAAGTAAATTACCTGATTTAAAAAAACTTGAGGCAATTTATCTTTACGCTCCTTGAAAGTAAATAGGGTTTGCATTAAAAAGCAGAGTGTAGGAAGGGTGGGGAGAGTGGGAAGTGTGGGAAGTGTCGGGAGAGTGGGAA
>JASJEE010000139.1 GCA_030064835.1 Microcoleaceae cyanobacterium MO_207.B10
GCTAATTCCTGAGTAGTTTCCTTCTCCTTTTGTAAAAGGTCGCGTGCTTTCTCATGTCGCCTTTGAGCATCTTTGCCAATTTTCTCGGCTTCCGTCATCTGGGAAATACCGCTAGCTCCTGTAAATACACCAACAGCAGCAGCACCTAATGCTGCACCACCCAAGATAAAGGGTATAAAACTTTTGTGGAAGAACTACTGGTCCCTAAATTGTGGCCAGGAGCAGTTGTGGTTGCAGATAATTTGCCAGCTCATAAAGTTAAGGGCATCTCTGAAGCGATTGAAGCTGTGGGGGCCAAGTTAGTTTATTTATCTCCCTACTCTCCTCAATTTAACCCCATTGAACAATGGTGGTCAAGTCTCAAAGCCCATTTAAAAAAAATTAAGGCGACAACTCGTGAACAATTAGAGCAGGCGATCGCTACTTTGATCGATTCAGTCACTCCTAAAATGTTGCGAAACTGGTTTACTCACTGCTGTTACTGTAGTCTATGTTTATGAAAACCGCGATATTAAGTGGGGTAGTTAGATTGTTGAAAGCATTACCAAGAGGATGCTTGAGAGCAGTTTGATTGTTGGGAATAGCCAGTGTCAAATTAGGTTGATAAAATTCCTGTAAAGCACCACGCACAGCGTGTCCCCACTGCTCTCCTTTACCCCGCAAATCGTGAATTCGTATTGGTTCAAAAAAGCTCTGTTCCCCACTGAGTAAAGCCTTAAGTTGGATGCCACCTTGCTGTGTCACATTTGGCTCCTCAGCTAGCAAGTAAACACCTACATTCCAAGAACCTAAAGTAAGAGATTGCTCAAACCGATTGAGATATCTTTCAAGTAGTGTTTCTGCTGCTTTAGCATGAGCATTAATATACTCTCGGCCAAAAGCTTGTGCTATACTTTGACCTTGGGTAGTCGTTTGAGAAAAAGCTTTACTAATGCTTTCAGTCAACGACATACTTCTTCCTGATGTTGTTTGACTTGGTGGAAAAAAATCTTCTAAAAGTAGGGAACTTGTCGATACTAAACCAAGCAGTTGTGCTAATAATGGCCCCCCTTCTATTAAAGAACTCATTAATAAAGCAGGAGGAAAAAATGGTCCTATTGCTAAGGAACCAAGAACAATTCCCATCAAAACCTTTTTAGCATTTTGATTAGTTTTAGTTTCACTTCTGTTAATTCCATGAGTAATTGATTCACCCCAAGTCTCAGTTTTTCCTATAGCATTTGAGATAGTCTCAGTAAACGTTTCATTGAAAGTAATTTTAGTCAGAGAATGCACCTTTCCCATCAGTTCCCGGAGATGATAAATAATTCCATTTACTTCCCCCTGCTCCATTGGTTCAGCTACAACCATATACATAAATGGAGAACCCTGTAGTCCAGAAATTAAACGATCTAAGCTTTGAGGATAGCCAGGTTTTTCTCCTGGTTTGAGTGACGGAATTCCTGTCAAAGCCTTAACATAGTGTAGTTTATTTTTTAAAGGCTTCAAGACATGAGTTTGGAACTCTTGATTTTGTGGATAACATGGAACAAGTCTTGTACCCGACCAATTTCCTTCCAAGAAATTTCCCAGATTCTTGACAAAATCTCTGGTTTGATAGTCAGTGGGATCGTGATGACGAATACCCAAATAGATATGATTTTTGCTTCCGTCACTACCAACAATAAAAATCAAGGTGCAATGTTTAGGAAGATGACAAGAAGCTAGTGCAGTTTGCAAAGCTATTAGTGGCTCGTCTGATAAGGAAGCATTAGAGCTACCTACTTGCTCTAATCGCAAAAATTCTACATCCTCTAATTCTTCAAATGTTCGAGTTACAGGTGCGGTTGGTCGAATGTACTTACCTTTTTCTATTGGAACATCTAAATATTGCCGTCCTAAAGTGTATAGCAACGACAGTGACATAGCATTTGCTACGGCTAATTCTAGTTGAGCAGGAGACAGTTCATTATTTGCCATTTTATTTGATTTCCTTTAATTATTAGACATCTCCAAAAATTAATCTTAAACCTGTGAATTTCTAGGCTAAAAGTTAATTTCTGGAGACTTCTGTTTCAGATTGAATGTTGTCTAGCCGTCATCACTAGCAATTAGCAGTCTAGCTTTATCTATTTTTGTTTGTACTGCATCCTTTAAGACTTGACTCATCTCTTCGATCAGTTTTTGCTTCAAATTTTGATCTTGGTTAAACCCATTCTGCATAGCTTGACATAATTGATTTTTCTGTTCTTGTACTTTTTTTTCTATATCTTGGTCAGAAACTTTTGTTTTATCCTTAGACCTTGTTCCAGTTTTTTCTTCAGTACCTACTATTGCGCCAATTCCTAAACCTAAAGCACCTACTCCTAAAGCAACCCAACCAACAGGCCCAGCAGCTAGTGCTACCTCAGCCAAGAAGGCATAAGCAGCAGCTCCTCCTGCTCCAACAGCAGCTCCTGCAAGTCCACCTACAACAGCACCAGCAGCAGCTCCTTCAATGTAAGTATAAGTCTCAATATAAGTAATTGCATCTTGGGTAAAAATTGAACTTGAGAATTTTCGAGTCTGGGGCTTGAGTTCAAATTTTGTCATTCCCAGACCAGCCTTGCTCAAACCATATTCGTCATAGAGAGGAGAAAGTTTTTCTTCTACCTTTTTGCAAACAGTTCCTAACCAATCACTCAGTTCTGAGTTAAATATTTTGCTTGCTTCAGTTCCTGTCAACCAATGTTCATATTCTTGCTTGACTTTAGATTCAAGGTCTTCAGGTGTTGAAATTTTACCTTCACGCCACTGAATTAATTGAGGCTTTAGTCCATGATTAACAGCACCATTTGCTAGTTTTTGTGCCTGACTATTAATTAGAGTTTCAATATTGCCCTCTACAATACCCTTTAAATCACGCTTGAGAATTTTATCGGCCTCATCCTTAAAGTTTCTTGTATTGATATCAATACGTCCCCAACGAGCTAATCCCCTAGCAATAGTTAATTCAGGTTCTGTATCTTTTATCCAAGGAGAATTGGGAAAAATCTCATCACATATTGTAGTAATAAAATTCATTCTAGATGCACCACCTGTGAGCAAAATCTTACTTGGTGTAACTCCTATAGAATCTAATTTTTGTCTTACTTCCTTCAAGCTATCTCTGAAAGCAGATTTCCAACTTTTGTTCCCCAATTCTTTCATCGGTTGATTAAGTATTTCTTCGATTATTTGATAATTCACTTGTGGATCAAATATAAACTTATTTTGTATCCGCTCATACTTTGCATTGACAAAATGGTTATTCTTATAACCATCAACATCTCGGAAATATTCTTCTTTGTTGCAACGACAGGCATGTTCACAACGATGTATAAAGAAGGGATATTCTTGAAAAATTTGCTCTAGCTCCTCTTTATTGGGATGGGTATCTAAAGTTCGTCGATAAATTTCTTTATCAATCAGTGAAGCCCCTAAATTTAAACCACAATCTATTGGATTATCATCTCTATTTATCACCCAAGTAAAATCTGTGGTAGATGAACCTATATCAATAACTAGAACTGACTTAGCTAAGTCAGATGGTTGAATTCTAGTTTTGTTAGCGTCCTTAGAATCAGATGGTTGTCTTTCTTTAGCGTGCATAAGAGCAGCACGAGACTCTTGAACTATAGATACGTTTTTAAGCCCAGCTTCAGTCATCATTTGCTGATAAGCATTTTTTTCTGCTGTTTGCCAACCCGAAGGACAACCAACAAAAAAATAGCTTTTTGTAACTTCTTCAATATTTTTATTCTCAATCAGTTTTTTGTAGACTTCTGCAACAAAATCATGAATATTTTGCTTCTGTGAATCATTACAAGTAGAAGGTTTTTTCTTAAAGGAAATTTCAAGGCTCTGCACGTCCGCTTGTCTGATAGCATTTTCTCCAATTATTATCTTACCAGTGTTATTTTTTCCAACGGCAGTAACTTGAGTTCTTTTGTTGTTAATTTCGATTATTTCTGGTTCATTTCTCGACCCCATCCAAACTTCAGCTAGCGAAAATTCTCCATGCCCTAAATCAAATCCAATGACTTTTGTGGACTCATTTTCAATCATGATGTTTACCTCTTAATTTTGATAGTGATGTTTATATAGGTTGTTGTTTGTATTTATTCTTGGGGTAATTCTGTTTGATTTTCATCAGAACTATTTGGCTGTAGTTGAGCGGGAGAGGATGAAGCAGCAGAAGTTTCAAGCACTAATTCCTCTGGCTTTACCTGTTCTACCTGAGTCTCATTGTCAGCAACTATTTGGGATTCTAATTCTGTTGTTTGTGCTTGAGGAGAAGAGGGGCGATCACCAGACGTTTCAGATACTAATTCCTCTGGCTTTACCTGTTCTACCTGAGTCTCATTGTCAGCAACTATTTGGGATTCTAATTCTGTTGTTTGTGCTTGAGGGGAAGAGGGGCGATCGCCAGAAGTTTCAGATACTAATTCTTCTGACTCTATCTCGGTCTCATTATCATCAACTGTTGAATTAGGTTGAATAACACGCCATTTCTCTACAATCTAAGCTTTGGCCTAATAATTTATATTAGACTTGTTGCTAAATAAATACAATTTAATACATAAAGACTGCTAACTACCAAGCAATTTCCAGAAAAATTTAGAAAACTTAAAAGCGATCGCTCTTAAAGAAACTATACTTTAGTCCAAAACCTTCACTAATATCGGCCACCTAGTCTAAAATTCTATCGTCTAGAAAATTAAGCCAATGCTACACTACGAAATAATCCTATACTGGAGTCATTTCAGTTATCAGTTATCAGTTATCAGTTATCAGTACCAACTGCTAAAGCCAGAGGCAAGAAAATGCTGAAGTTTATCTTTTTTTATTCCCTTGAAAGGGGAGGCTTGAGACCTTCTTTTTTGGTCAAGAAACAAGAGCATTTATAGCAGAAGTTCCAGAATTACCCGGTTGTATTGCGGACGGCACAACCTATCAAGAAGCACTGCAATTCAGGTAGAAATAATTATGTAACAATGGATAGAAACTGCCCAAGAATTAGGACGAGAAATTCCTACACCAAAAACACGCTCAAGATTGGCATAATTTATGAATAATTTTTGAGCGATAGCTTCGCTGTGCCGGAGGCAATCGCCCAGCATAACCTAAGAATCCCCAAGCATCCTCTAAAAATCGCCTCATCCAAAAAACAATCAAATTACAAAATTGAACGATGAGCAAATGCAGCAACGCCTGTTGAATTCGATATTACTTTTTGCAGTAGATTAGAAACGTTTTATCCTATTAATCTCAGACATATTTATAAGCTCGCCTCGCCGTCACTGGGTTAAACTGAGTATCCACAAATTGAACCGGATCGTAAGTCTCAATCCACAAATGAGCGCCACAATCTAAAGGTTGATAGGGCTTATAAACTATACGACAATCACCTTTAATAATTATCTGATACCCCAAATCATTACGGTTTCTCTGCTTCACAGACACTACTGGTTTCAATTGATCGGGAGTCATTAGAGGATCGTGCTTGATTCTCTTGCCATTTTTTTTAATTTTCTGTTGATTGACATGAATTATCGTCGGTTTCTTTCGTTCCTGATGACACCAAATACCTTTCGGACCTCTTGTACCTGGTACGACCACAGGCATTTTCCGCTTCCCATAAACAGGAATTTGCCAAAATCCTTTATCCTTATAAGCACCTCTAATTCTACCTTGAGAAAGTAGAACTCTTACCCGTTGACAACAAATACCTAATAAAAAAGCAGCTTCTCTAGTTGTAATAGTAGTCATTTGTACTGTAGCACTATAGTTTTTATATAATATTAATTATAATTTTATACTTCTCAAGTATAGTCATCCAATTAAGAAAATGTGTAGCGAATATAACAGATTTTTTGATGACGATCGGATAATGCTGATGGTGAAAACTATCAGGAAGCACTGCAGTTGAGGTAGAAATTATGATGCAAGAATGGATTGAAACTGCTCAAGAATTAGGATGATAAATTCCTACACCAAAAATACGGTCAATATTGACAAAGATAAAACAGGCGATCGCCACCATAATCAAATTAACCTCTTTAGTTTTGGCATCCTATCTTATAAATAAGGGTTCAAACTTTACTAGATAAAACTTTGGCAATATACTACCTTGATTGTTGTGAGTTGTGAAAAATTTTGGTTAAATAGCAGTGCTATATGATATAGTTTACTTTACTAAATTAACACCCAAAAATAAGTACCAAAAATTCACAGATGTTAAGATTTAACGAACTATTTGACTCAGAGTTTTATCTGGCTCAAAATCCCAATGTAGCAGCCGATGTGGCAACAGGTTTAACAACAGCAATTGACCATTTTACTCAAATCGGTCAATTTCAAGGATTAGACCCAAGCCCACTATTTGATACGGACTATTATTTATTCAATAATCCTAGCCTTGTACCTTTCCTAGAAACCAGTAATATTTCCCCATTTCAACATTATATAGAATTTGGTCAAATTGAAGGATTAAATGCCAGCGTAATATATGATAATTCCTATTATTTATTTGCCAATCCTGATGTAGCAGTTGCTGTAGAACAAGACCCACTCACAGGTATCGAACACTTTGTGAACTTTGGGCAATTTGAAGGTCGGCGACCCAGTAGTTTTTTTGATGAAAATTATTATTTAGAACAGAATCCTACTGCAGCCGAAGCAGTCGAACAAGGTCTCACAACTAGCATTCAACATTATTTAGAAATAGGTGCTGTTGAAAATTTAGAATTCACACCATTTATAGAGCCAGGAAATTCGACTTTGCCTAATGGAGTTGCTTCTGGTGATACAACTCAAAATTCCACAATTTTATGGACTCGCACAACTGTGCCGGGAGTAGTTTATTTTGACTATTCAACAGACCCTAACTTCTCTATTTTTGATACTATTGAAACTATTGCCACAAATCCATCAGTTCCTGTACAAGTTGAAGTAGAAAATTTACTTTCAAATACCGAATATTTCTATCGAGTCACTGACGCAGCAGGGACTTCAGCAGCAGGCAAATTGAGAACTTCTGCACCATTAGGAAGCAATCAAGGTTTGAGATTTGGGGTATCTGGAGACTGGCAAGGAGAACTAGCACCTTTCCCTTCAATTTCTAACGTTCCTGAGCGAAACCTCGACTTTTTTGTACAGTTAGGAGATACCCTAGAAGCTGATAGTGAATCTCCCGATTTACCAGATATAAATCAAGCTAGTAATCTCCAACAATTCCGCACAAAATATAACGAAATTTACTCCGAACGTTTCGGTTTAAATCCTTGGAAAGAATTACGAGAATCAACCACAGTTTATACCACCTGGGACGACCATAATATTACTAATGATTTTGCCGGAGGCGCAACACCAGCAGAATCCCCTCAAAAACAAGGAATATTTGGTGAATCTGAAGAGGGTTTTGTCAATGATACGGCAGCGTTTGAACAGGGAATATTAGCTTTTGCAGAATATGCACCTTTGCGAGCAGAATTTTATCAAGAAACAGGAGACCCAAGGACAGATTTTGAACGAGAACTTTACCGATTTAATATTCACGGCAACGATGCAGCTACTTATATGTTAGATGTGCGTTCTTTCCGGGATTCACCTTTACCATTTTTACCAGAAACTGCTAGGGAATCAGAGATAAATGAATACTTAAATGATGCCTTTGAACCAGGTAGAACAATGTTAGGAACAGCTCAACTTCAACAGTTAAAAAATGACCTCTTGGCAGCAGAAAATTCGGACATTACTTGGAAGTTTGTGATGTCTACTGTACCGATGCAATATTTCGGCGTTCCAGTAGCAGGAGAAAGGTGGGAAGGTTTCGCAGCAGAACGTACTGATTTGTTGCAATTTATTGATGAAAATAATATTGATAATGTGGTATTTGTAACGGGAGATTTTCACGGTCATGTTGTTAATGATGTCACCTATCAAGAAGGTGTTGGAGAACCACAAATTCCGACGGGAGCAATTGATATCATGGTCGGCCCGGTGGCAATTCAATTAAATATTGGGCAGGGACCTTTTGCAGCGCCTTTTGGTGAAGCAACAGTGAGGTTTACACCCGATGAGTTATTGTCACCGGAGGATAAAGAAATTTATAACTCCCTTACAGATAGGGATACAAAAGATGTTTTCGTCCGCCAGGTGGTAAATAACAGAATTACCCCTTTGGGATATAACCCCATTGGTTTAGAAGATTCGGAAATTGATGCTGAGGTTTTGCAGGGGTCTTATGTTGCTGCTCATACTTACGGTTGGAGTGAGTTTGAAATTGATCCGACAACTCAACAGTTATTGGTGAGAACTTATGGAGTCGAACCCTATACACAGGAGGAAATAGAAGCGAATCCAGATGTCGTTGCTAATCAAGTTCCGTTTGTAGTGAATGAATTTGTGGTTAATCCCGTTTTAACTGATGATGTTGACCCGGTTCCCAATTTACCCTCATCTGTGATATCAGCAGTTGTCGAAAGCGCGATTGATGATTTTGGCGTACCCGTGGAGAATTTAACTATTACTGCAGCTCAACAGCAAGACTGGCCTGATGGTTGTCTGGGATTAGCTGAACCAGGGGAAGCTTGCACTCAAGCGATCGTACCAGGATGGGAGGTGACAATACAAAGTGGAGAGCAGGTGTTTGTTTATCGCACCGATGAGTCGGGTTCTGTAGTCAGATTAGATGAAGTAGCGTCTTTACCTGCATCTGTTTCCTCAGCAGCGATCGCTAATCTCGTGATTGATTTCGGTTTACAGGAGGAAAATTTAACTATTGCTGCAGCTCAACAGCGAGGATGGAATAGTTGTCTGGGATTACCCGAACCAGGGGAATTCTGCAACGATGTATTTTTAAGAGGGTGGGAGGTGACAATTGAAAGTGGAGAGCAGGTATTTGTCTATCACACTGACGGAACTGGCTCAATGCTGAGATTCAATGAAGCAACTTCTACATTTTAGGTTGGGTTGTTCGCGTTAGCATTAGTTTAGCTTTCTTGGGATTCGCAGCCCTCGTTTCACCTAATACTTAGATTTTTAACTGTGGTTTACTCATATAAAAACTGCTGAAATAATTGCAGTTGTATAACGCACCCTACTGGACTGACACAGCTAAAATTGTGCATTAGCTTTTTCTGTGTAATTATTACTATGGCGAGGTTTGAGCATTTTTGCTAAAGCAACATTTAAGGCGTGTCGATCCACTACTGGACTGTTTCAGCTAAAGTAGTGCATTAGAAAAGTGTGGGTGGGAGGTGTGGGAGGTGCGGGAAGAGGGGGAAGAGGAGGGAGATTAATCAAGCCAGAATTTAAAATAACAGTGCAACATTTAAGATTAAACAGTCCACTACTGGAGTGACACAGCTAAAATGGTGCATTAGAAAATGGGGAGATGGGGAGATGGGGGGATGCGGTGTCAGTTATAGAACCCCTGAAGGGATCTATGAAGGGGAGGGTGGGAAGTGTGGGGAGTGTGGGGAGTGTGGGGAGATGGGGGCTTAGATTCTACTTTTTTCCCGGTGTTGGTGAAACACGGTATGAAATTCCTAAATTTATAATGTGTAAATCAGACCTATTTTCCTTCTAATTGACCCAGAAAAAGCTCTTTTATAACTCCTGACTCCTGACTCCTGACTTCTGGCTCCTTTGCCAAAAACTCTCACCCTTGCGGAGATACCAAATGGATTCTATACAAAAAAAGCTGCACAGTTTTAGCTGTGTCGGTCAACTACAGGAGTGATACTACTAAAATGGTGCATTAAAAAAGTGTGGGTGGGAGGTGTGGGAAGAGGGGAAAGAGGGGGGAGAGGGGGGAGGTTAATAAACCCAGAATTTAAAATAAGAGTGCAACATTGAAGATGAAACAGTCCACTACTGGACTGACACTACTAAAATGGTGCGTGACGAAGGATTGCTAAATCCCTTTCATCCTGTGAGTTTAAGCCGTAAGTACGCACCCTATAATTTTGTACAAAATTAGCTGTGTCGGTCAACTACAATCACACTAACAACTAACACCTTAAAAACACATGGCATTAACAATAAACGAAATCTTCGACCAACAATTCTATCTAGAAACTTACCCAGGAGTAGCTACAGCAGTTGCCAACGGCACCATTAGCGATGCTTTTTTCCACTTTATTCGATACGGTCAATTTGAAGGTCGCGACCCCAATGGGATTTTCAATACTAACTTTTATCTAGCAACTAATCCCGAAGTTGCCACTGCTGTAGAACAAAGCAGTTTAACTGCCATAGAACACTTTATTAACTTCGGTCAGTTTGAACAACGCGACCCCAGTGCTGTACTCAACACCAGTTTTTATCTAGATCGTTACCCAGAAGTAGCAACAGCAGTAGAAACTACCTCACTCACCACTACAGAACACTTTCTCAATTTCGGTCAGTTTGAAGGTCGGCTACCACGTTTATTATTCAGCGATATTTATGTATTTGGGGATAGTTTGTCTGATACAGGCAATGCTTTTGCCGCTACTGGTGGTCTAATTCCACCAAGTCCGCCTTATTTTGAGGGACGTACTAGTAACGGTCAGTTATGGGTGGAAACTCTTGCTCCTCAGTTGCAGCTAATATCTGACCCTAACCTCAATTTTGCTGTTAATGGCGCAACCACCGGATTTGTGAATAATAGCAACAATTTATTACCAGAGGGGGCACCGCCACTATTAATTGGCTTGCAAGCACAAATTGATCAATTTATCGCTGATACTGGTGGCACTGACCCCGATGCTTTGTATGTAGTGTGGGCTGGTGCAAATGATTATTTGGGCGGTAACACCCAAGATGTGCAGTCAGCTATTGGTAATCTGTCGGTGGCCGTAAACAAGCTTGCAGCTATTGGGGCAAGGAATTTTATGTTACCGAACATACCAGACTTGGGAGTGACTCCGTTAGGTCTAGGTTTACCTCCGGAACAACAGCAGGGATTGACTTTATTAACTGAAGCTCATAATAGTGCTTTAGTAGCAGTTTCGGAAATATTAGAACAAGACCCGGATATCAATATTATTGATGTTGATATTAAGGATTTAGTTGATAATATTATTGCTAATCCTGCTGATTTTGGCTTGACAAATGTCACTGATAATTTTTTAGCTTCTGGAGCAACTAACCCGGATGATTTTCTCTTCTTTGATGGCGTACATCCTACTACTGATGCTCATAGTTTTGTTGCAGATACGGCAATAAAATCTGTTACAGAAATTCCTGAATTAGTAGATATTTTGGCTGCTTCTCCAGGTTTTTAGTAGGTGCTATATTTTAGGTAATAGGTTGAATTAAAGGCGTTGGTAAATCAAGAGATGAAACTCTAAAAGTAATCTGTTTTTAATACCTCTAAATATTGAACCAGAGTAACTGGTGAGTATCACCCCTAGTAGAAAATCATCCCACCAATTACCAACGCCGAATTAAATGTAAGCATTAAGCTATTAGCAGTCAGCAATCAGCTTTTGAATGTAAATAACAAATTTGCTCTAAATTGCTAAGTTCTCCTAACAATTTATTTTGAACAATCCTTAAGTATGGTAATTTAGTCTTTTAATACGGCGATTTTACTTAATTTAGTATGAAAGTAATGGCTGATAACTGACGGCTTAATGCTTACAATTAAATTAAATTTCAGCTGATTATTAGCTGTTAGCGAAAAATTCTGGTCTAAATCCTCCCCTTTTAAGGGGATAAAAAAAGAGAATATTCCAAATTTCAAGCCTCCTGATTGCAGAGGTACTGATAACTGATAACTGAAATGACCTATTTTCTGTTTACACAACTTTCAGAAACTGTGGCAATGCTAATCAATTTGATATTATTTGTCGAAAGGGTGGTGTTCAGCTAATAGTTTTTCGACTTTTGCTTCATCAAGTCTGGCAACTATTCTTTGAGATTCGTGATTATCTCTAATGGTTTTTGCTAGGGTAAAAGAGGAGCCTATAGAAAATGTCAAACCCATAGTCATAAAGCTTTTAATCCAATTATCTACGGGTAGGTAAATAATGCCGATCGCTGTGCCAGAAGTCGCAAGAATAAAGGAAGCCCAAACTTGAATAATCCAAGCGCTAGTATCTGGTTGTCGGATGTATTTGTGAGACATAATTTTATCCAATTAAATGATATTTTTACCTGATTTGTTCATATTTTAGGTGTATAAAGTTAGAGTAATATTCTTAGAGTGACAGTTTTTAGATATGCACAAGCGATCGCTCATTTTTTTGCTACTTTTTTACGCTATAGATAAGGTTTGATATATGCAGAAAAATATTTCGGAGTAGACAGTTAAAAAACTGGACTATGAGTCTCTGATAATTATCAATAATTAGGGCTTGCGCTCATCAAGCTAAAAGTCAGGATAGCTAAGGTAATGGAGCTTTTTATATTCAATTTATCTCCTCAATTATTGGCTCTTATTAGCCTCAAAATACTGAATTTTTATGCTGAAATTCAAGAAAATTTATTCACATAAAATGACCGAAACCATTGCCTGTTACCCATCTCTGCGTCCCCGCGTCCTACCCCCACCAAACAATTTTTTCAGCAGACCCTATTTAAGCGATCGCTACAAAATTATTTTATTGATGCAAAAATTGTAGAGATATGATTGATATATCTCTACAACTAAATTAAGAATAATCTATCTACGTTAAAATTGCTAATATTTACCAGGAATTAGCTTTTCTTTTGCTGATTTTTTACTTGTTCTAAAGCTATTTCTTTCATTGCTTGAAATGAACGGGAGTTTGATGAACCTTCAATAGCTTTTACTGCTAAATCTTGAACTTGTTTTAAAGTATAATCTAATTGTTTAGCCAGATTTTCAATTCTTACCTCTTGATTTTGAATTGTCTGTTGTAGAGATTGAATTCTTAAGTCATAAAATTGCTTTTGCCCTTCTACTTCCTTAGCTAATAAATCCGCTTTAACTCGCCCTTGATAATTACCAATATTTCGACCGTTTTCTTTGCCATTTTTAATATTAATCTCTAGTTGTTGCTGGAAGTCTTCAACCTTTGCTTTAACTTCTGCCAATTCTTTTTCCCGTTCAGAAATCGACTGTTCTTTTTCTGCCCAGAGTTTTTCCTGTTGCTCCTGAAACTCTACTAATTCTTGATACAAAATTTTCTGATTTTGTTCATATTCTTCAATGTCTAAATTACGTTGCAGTTGCTGGTTATATTGATAAGTATCTTCATCCCGTTGATAAATTTTATCGTCTTGCTCATTTCGTTCGTTAATAGTTTCTTGATGTTGTTGCTGTTCTTTTTCCCAAGTTTGGTTATTTGATTGGATTTCTTGTTGTAATGTTTCTTGACGTTGACTAAATTCTGAATCAAATTCTTTAGCACTTGCTTCATACTGTTGAATCAAATTATCTAAAGTATTTTCATCAACATTTTCTAAACTATGCAAATCTTTTAATTGTTGAGTTTCTTCTGTCACTTTTTGCCGAACTTCTCCTAATTTACTAGCTTCATAAGTCAGCTTTTCTGATAATTCACTGACAGCACCACCAAAATTTGTTTGCAGCATTAACAAATTTTCAATTGTGTACTGCATAGTTGGTTGGTTATTAGTTCTTTTTAAGTTCATGGATTTTCCTAATTCTACTTCTGTTTGATTTTTGAGTGAAGTTGATGATGGTTTGTTTGTGCTTTTTTCTGCTTTATTTAACTGCTTCATTTCTGCTTCTATAGCAGCTTTTTCTTTTTTTAGTTCACCAAAAGCTTCTAAAATTTCAGCCTTAGTATTTTTAGAGTTAACTCTCTTAACCATTCGTTCTCTCCTGTTAAATTTGAAAATTTTATGCTGAGTAGGGAGTAATGTACGGGGCGTTGCTGAAATGTAATGGTAAGTAGCTGAAGGTAAAATTGAAAAACTTATGTTTGACGTTGATACTTAATCTAAAAATCATTACCATTCAGCAACACCATGTACGGAAGTCAGAAGTCAGAAGTCAAAAGTTAAAAGTTATATTTGATAGGCTTAAAACCTCAATGCTACAGTAATTTCCGGTTATTTTTTCACGTTATCATACCAAATCCGTTTATCAAAATCCCGTTTTTTCGCTCTTCTTCTCTAACACTTCTGGCTTCTACCTTACCTTAATAATAGAGTTGTTGGGAAATAACTTAGGTTAGGAAAAACGAAAATGAAAACAGATATATTTGTTAGTGATTTGATTATTTATGCTGCCATCAGGTATAGGTTCCATAATCCAGTTG
>JASJEE010000008.1 GCA_030064835.1 Microcoleaceae cyanobacterium MO_207.B10
TAGGGAATTTCTGATTTTTGGTTCTCACTGTTCAAGGAGAAAACAAATATTTTAAGAATTAAGAATTATCGGTTGTTTTGAACAAAGTTTGAGTAAGGCTTATCCATAAGAATAACCTCACAAAAATTAGAAAAGTGTGGGGTTTCTGTTCCTCAACTCAACCTAGGGAATTTCTGATTTTTGGTTCTTACTGTTCAAGGAGAAAACAAATATAGTCATTTCAAATAAGGATGAAACACGTTTTTGGCTGAAACCCTTTCAAGGAAAGAAACACTCGTCCCAGTCTTATTCAGAATGACTATATTTTAAGAATTAAGAATTATCGGTTGTGTTGAACAAAGTTTGAGCAAGACTTATCCATAAGAGTCACCTAATAAAAATTAGAAAAATGTGGGGTTTCAGTTCCTCAAGCTAATCTAGGGAATTTCTGATTTTTGGTTTTCAGTGTTCCAGGAGAAAACAAATATTTTAAGAATTAAGAATTATCCGTTGTTAAAAAGAAACTTTGAGTAATATTTATTCATCAGAAAAACCTCATAAAAATTAGCAAAATGTGGGGTTTCTGTAAGAATAAACTCAGAAAAATGTTGGGTTTCAATTCCTCAACCCAACCTACAATATTTAAGATTTTTGGTTCTAACTTAAGCATATTTGTAAGGATTAGTTTTCTTTCTTATGCAGAAGAGAAACCTAACTGTAATTGACTATTTTCCTATTACTTTTGCATGATACTTAGTCTTCCGTCAAATTATAACGGGTACAACCTATTCTGTTAGAACCATAAGCTATCTTTTGAGCAACATATCGGCGACCTTTAGCTTCCCCAATATCTCTAGCTTCTTGAATTGTTTCCTCTGTTAAACCTCCTTGCTTGGCTCTAATTTCAGTAAGTTCTAAGTTCTGGCGTTCAGCCTCAATTCTATTTCGTCTCATTTGATAATCCTGGTCAGTCTCATTATTAGGATAAGGTTTTTCATCTTCACAATGGTACATTGCTGATGCCAACTCTACTTTTTTCAAAAGTTCTTGCTCTTTCTTCTCACTTTGCATATTTGCAATACTTTGACATGATGAGGAGGAAAGAATTATCCCGACTAAAACAGATATCTTGACAATATTGAATTTATTTACGCTATACATAACAGCAATTTTGATAGATGAATTTGGCTTAACTTTTATTCCAGTATAATCTTTTGTCTCTAGGTACAGCTAACGTAAAATATCCTATTAAATCTTGTGTTTTCTAGACTAATACTAATATTAAAGTCTGAAAATGTCGTGGATTGCCGTGTGAAATTAAGTTATAATACCTGAAACTTAACTATATCTAGAGTTGATGAATATTGCAGAGGTATTACAAGTAGCAGATCGGTTAGTTTGTGAGAAAACTGGTAAACACTTAGACGATCTTCAACAGGTAGTTATTCAAGGAGTATGGCAGGGAAAAAGCTATAGTCAAATTGGAGAAAAATGTCATCGTAGTGAGAGTCGAGTTAGGGATGTCGGTTATAGATTATGGCAAATTTTATCCGAGCAGTTAGGGGAAGATGTTAATAAAAATAATTTTCGTTCAACGATAGAAAGATTATTTATAAATTCATCGTTTATTAATTTGTTTAATCATAAAAATCATCACCATATTTTTAATTTCTGTTCGCCGATATCTGAGCAACCACAATAAAAACCAGATATTGAAAATAAAGTTGACTCTACATCCTCCTATGAAGATTTAGGAATAGCACCTAAAATTAATTTGTTTTATGGCAGAAACCAAGAGCTGAAAATTATTTATGATTGGATATTTTTACAAAAAGCTCGTTTGATTAGTGTTTTAGGATTAAGTGGAATTGGTAAAACAACATTAGTGAAAAGATTCGTCGATCTAAACAGCAAATCTTTTGATGTTCTGATGTGGAAAAGTTTAAGATTCCCTCAACGGTTAAATTTGCTTTTAACTGAAATATTCAATAATTTTTCTCCGGGAAATGATAGTGTCAGTCTTAGTGAAGAAACCTGGAGAAAGTTTTTTGATATTTTACGCCAGAACAAATGCTTAATTATCTTTGATGATGTTCACAATATTTTTACAGAAAAACAATTTGCAGGGCAGTATCAATCAGAATATAGAGATTACAAAACATTCTTGAAAATGATGACTGAGATTGAACATCAAAGCTGTTTAATTTTAATCAGTCAAGAGAAATCTCAAGAAATGAAATCTTTAAATGAGGAATTATATCCAATTAAAGTTTTAGAGTTAACAGGTTTATACGAAACAGAGCTTTTGAATAATCAAAGTTTAGAGAATCCTGAATCTTGGTCTACCTTGATCAAACTCTATGAAGGAAATCCTTTATATTTAGAGAATATAGCCGATTTAATTCAAGATGTATTTCAAGGTGATGTTTTGAGTTTTGTCGAGCAGGACGAGTTGATTTTGACGGAAGATTTGAAAGAGATATTTAATTCGTTATTCGATAAATTATCTAAGGTCGAACAAAAAATTATTGTGGAAATGACTCAACAAGACCAAGAATTTTCCATAGAGACTTTAAAAGAACATTTATCTTTATCATCGACAGATTTGATTAATGGTTTACAATCTTTATCCAGACGATATATTTTACAAATAACTCCTCAAAATAAAAAAATGTTTCGACTTTCTCCAGTCTTTCAAGAATATTTTAAACAAGGTAATAATTTTCATCAATGACAAATATAGCAATCCTAAATAAGTCGTAACCAATCAAAAAGTAAATCAAAAAACTGAAACTCCCTCCTATTGCCGAAAAAGCAGTAAGATTTTTGAGACGAATCAAATAGGATTGTTATATCTGTTGACATGAATTAATTCTACTTTTAAGAACTCAAATATACCAATGATTGTATTAATTATGATTATCTAAACTTTCTTAATTTATAGTTTGTAGTCAGCCAACAAATCTAAATTAGTGCGTTATATAATTGGGGTGGGTTCATCTAATCATCTGTGTGCAGCCGATCGGGAATATGTGGAAGTTAGTTTAGGAGGAACTTGGATAACAGTATATCCAGAACATGAGAATGGTATTTTGATCCCTACTTTAAGCGATAGAATTGAGTTGTTACTTTTTAAGCTATGGCAAGCAACTAAGGTAAATGCGTCAGTAAGTCAGAAAGCGAGTGATTGGTAAAATTATAAATAGGCAATATATATAAGTAAGAATGTAGGGATGTTATATCGAACATCCCTACAAGAATTTCAGGTAATATTCTCTTTCTTTTTTCAGGAATGCGATTTTTAATCAAAAATATTCCAAAAAATTGATAGCGAAGCTCCTCTTATACCAAATAGATAAATCTTTGCTACAAATATTATCAATCTTGGGTGTGGGGTGTAGGGTGTGGTGAAATAATAGGAAAAATAAAAAAAATGCTGGTTATAAAAGGGATAAAGTGGAAAAACTTTATTAATTAGTTAATATTTGAAGTTTGCTCAAGCATCACATTCTTTTTTTAAATTGGTATTAATCAATTTAATCGTAATTTCCTATAGCACAAAAGCCCATAAATAAATATCACAACTCCCAACATTTCAAACAATTCTTCAATCGTCACCAAGATTTCATAAACAAAGTTATCAGTATCATACAAATAAGCGTAATATCCTCCTACCATTTCCATACCAATTCCACCACCGACATAAAATATTCCAGCTAAAAAAAATAGATATTTGATTTTTTTTGGTAAAGTTAAGACAAACTGCCAATAAAAAAATACAACCATAAAAACTAATATCAATCCTGGAATTACCCAAGTATAGTAAAATATCCCCGTGGCATTCAGCGCATCTCGCAAAGGATGAATTAACTGTTCATGCAAACTAATAGTTTCATCAATTGCCAGATATAAAAACATAATAGATAAACCTATCCATTTACCAATATATTTATCTTTTACTTGTCTTTTTTGAGAAGAAATTATTCCCAAAAGCACGGAGCAAGCCAACAACGAAAAAGACGAAAATAACGATGGAATTGTATATTCTCCATCAACATTAAAATTCTGAATCAATTCAGGAGAATGAGCATAACCATAGTATTTGAAAAATTGCCCGGTAATACTGGCAATAGTTAAACCAATCGCGATAAATATTAAAAACTGAAAGATGCGTTTTGGAGACATATAATACCAAATTAATAAATGTTTGCTACAAATACTTGGGTTGTTTCTAGTAGTCAGTAGTTAACAGTCAGTAGCCAATAGAAAGAGCTATTATTATCATTATTTTACTCTGAAACAATTTCATTCTCTTAAATAGGGTTTGCTGAAAAACTCTTTTTGTAGAAGGTAGGGAGTAGGAAAGGAAATCGCCCGTACAGGAGTAGTTAAAAGTCAAAATAAATCAGAAGTTTTAGAGGACGTACTCGGAAAAATTATTCCTTGATTGTTCTACCCCTATTTTACCTTTTACCAAAATACTCAATTTTTTCGCCTGCTCAGGCTCAAACCTGGTACTTTTGAAAGAGCATTACAGCCATTTTACATTTATCTATAAAGACTTTTATATTTAATCAGCAAGCCCTAAATAGATATCTGACTTAAACCATTTGAGTCCACCAAATTATTTGTAACATTCTTTTTGAAAATTGGTATAAATTTCTAGCAATCCTATTTTGCTAGAATTTTTTTACCCTCAAACTGATAGCTGATAGCTAGTTAACGACAACGATAATATTTATGACGATAACCATTAATCTTAGGTTGAGATTCAGAATATTCCCGACAGTTAAAATTTTCTAAATCACTTTTCTCTACCTTTAAATCAACTCCCCATAAATCTAAAGGTAGTGGCATTTCAGAAATAACTTTAGCCAAAGTTGAATCAGGAGTTAATCTTTGCTCTTCTTGTCTTTTAACTAACAAAAATTGAGGTTTAAAAAAGTCAGGATTTTCTTGCCTTTTAAATTCTAATCCCAAAGCAATTAACGCCCGAATTTCAGAATGAGTTTGATAAGTTGTAGCAACTAAAGGCGGAGCTGCAGACTCTTTTTGAATTATCTCAGCTAGAAGGTCAGCCCTTCGTGCTTTTTGATAACCATAATTTGTCACTACCGTCAAAGCACCACAAAATCCCATTACCAAAATAGCAATTACAACTATTTTTTCAATCTGTTTGAAACTAGAAAAAATTAAATCTTTTGGCGTTATTTTTTGCTCTTTTATTTCCATACTAGGCTGGATTAAACTTGAGGAATTATCCCAACATCCAGCCAAAGCAACAGCTAATAAAATAATCACCACTGGAAAATAAACAAAATGATACCGAGCAGCCAAAGATAAATCCTTACCCAAACCATAAATAACCACTAAAAACAGAGCGATCGCCCCCAGAAAAAAACCTACAAAAATCCGCAGAGAGAAACCATTATTACTATTAATTTGCATTTTCCATCCTCGCCAGAGGTAGGGAGAAACCCAAACCAAAATTACTAATAACGTAATAGCAGATAAAATAATTACAAATAAACTTGTTCCTTCAAAAGGTAAAAGCCACACCATTGTCAAAATCCAAGCCAACAAACGCGGAATCGGATGCCAAATTTCATCAAGTTCAAAACTAGTAGAAATCCAATCAGTAAGCTCATTATTAACATTCCCAATAGCCAGCACAGGCAACCAGACCAAAAAACCAATAAAAGTTCCTAAACCTACTGTATAAATTCGCCACCAATAACGTTGCATGGCATTTTTAATATCCCTCAACCACAACCAAGCAATTACTAATCCATCCGCAGCTAATACCAAGGAAAAAAAATAGTGACTAGCAATGCCAAAACTATTAGTAATTACCCAAAAACATCCTAGCAAAATAGTCAAAAGCCGCCGTTGTTTTATATAGCGTATTGCTGTTATCCAACAAACAAGAGAAGCGATAATCCATAAAATAGTAAAAGTGTAATGACGAGATTCTTGAGCGAGGTAAATACCGTAGGGAGAAACAGCCATTAATGCAGCAGAAAATTGCCCTACCAAAGGAGAAAACGCCAACCAACCTAAACCAAAAATTGCTGGAATAGTTACGACACCAAAAATAGCACTGAGCGATCGCCCCACCCATAGAGAAACCACTTCTCCATCAGAGGCAAAAAATTTTAACCACCAATGATTTAATAGAAAATACAATGGAGGATGATTATCCTCGCGCAAAAGATTATACATCACATCATTAGGTGTAGAAGTTGAATCAAGTTGTAGGGGTGACAAAAGTTGATTTAGACTAATAATTTGGTCTAAAGGTAAGTCAAAAAAACTCTGCCCCAGACTATAACCCAATGTTGCAATTTCGGTGGATGAGGCAGACTTATCAGCCAAATTTATCCACCGCAGAATAATACCTAAAATAATCCAATAACCCAATAATATTAGATGCAGCTTAATTTGATTTCGGTCAAGTTTATGATTCGTCATGCTTTACGACTAACTATAGTTTTGGCGTTGGTAAATCAAGAGATGAAAGGTTAAAAGTTATCTTCCTTTAATAGCTTTGAATTTCGACATAGATTAATTAATGAGTCTTCCCCTGATTAGCAGTTCATCTTACCTAATTACCAACGCCACAGTTTTAATTCAAAACTTAAAAAAGAAAGCTGAACCCTGAAGGGTGAATGCTGAGAGCTTCTTCATCACCGCATAATTAATAATTAATAATTAATAATTAAGAGTGGATAGTTAATAATTATTAATTCAACAATTCATGCCTTGAAGCCTCCCCCTTTTAAGGGGATAAATCAAAAACTTTTCTTTTAGTCAATCCCCTGATTAAAATCAGGGGTAATTATTAATTATTAATTGTTCATTGTTAATTGCTGAACTAACCGATGAAATTTTACTTTCAAACCGTCACGGGGATGGGGTGTAGGTACTGCCACTAAACTTAAGTCTTGTTCTGGCAAAAGTTCCCACTGATAACCGCGTAACAACATAGCAGCAAAAATTTTCATTTCTAACCTGGCAAATTCTTTACCCAAACATTCTCGCATCCCACCGCCAAATGGCACATAACCAAATCTTTTTTGTTTATCCACAGCATTTTCTGAGGAAAAACGCTCAGGGTCAAAACTTTTATGGTCTGGGTACAAGTTCTCATCTTTATGAGTATTGCCAATGTTATATTGAATCATCCAACCTATCGGAATTGAATACCCACCAAATTCACAATCCTCTATTACTTCTCGAAACCCCCCTCCCACAGGTGGAATTAATCGCATAACTTCCTTCAAAACTTGGTCTAAGTAAACCATCTGTTTCAAATTTTCTGTAGTTAGTGGTGCTTCACAAAATGCTTTTTGTTCGTCGCGAGGGCGGTCAAGTACATTTGGATGTTGGCTAATTAAGAGACAAAAAGAAGCGATAGCCAAGGTCAAAGTTTCCTGACCAGCAAACAACAATAATAATATTTGGTCTTTCAACTCATCCAAAGGCAAACTATTACCTTCCTCATCCCGCGCTTGTAATAATATTCCCAAAGCATCCTCACCCAAATCTTTCTGCTGTTGTCGCCTCAGCACTATTTCTTCAATATGTTTAAGTAGCTCTTCACGACAACGGAGTGCTTTACCAAATTTAGTCCAAGGTAACGATAAAGGAATGGTAAATAAACCTTTCACCCATTCTTCAAACAAAATAGCTAACTTTGTTTCAGATCCAGCATCACTACCCATAAATAAATAGCTAGCAATATCAAAAGTATAATCCCGCAATTCAGGATACCATGTTAAATTGCCTACCTTGGCCTACTTTTCCATATAGCTGCGAGTAATGCGTTCCATTGTTGGAGCATACCCCGCCAGCGCCCTTGGTTGAAAAGCTTGAGCCAGCAGTTTCCGCCTTTGTTGGTGGATATTACCTTGTTGCGTAGACAGAGAATTTGGACCAAGCAGAATCCTGGTACTTTTCGGCCAAGTAGCAGTAAAATATTTATTCTCATTGGAAAACAAAAATTGATTAGCTTCTGCCCCCGCTACAAATACTGTGGGACTACCAAAAATATGACTCTTATAAATTGGCCCATGCTTTTGTTCACGTTTCTTGGCAAAATTTCCATCTGTTAAAAAGCTGATAGTTTCGCCGACAAAGGGTAGACCCAAATTACCTGGCGGTAGGGGTAGTGATGATTTGGCATTTGTTGTCGTCATCAAATATTTATTATCCTATTATCTCAATCTTTCTTACTATTCTTAATTTATTGTGAAACTAAATTTTTGCAAAGGGTAATTTCAGTTATCAGTTTAATAGTCTTATGTAAAATTAAAGAAAATTTAATCCTAGCATTAAGACAATTTATAATTTATCTGTTTATCACAAAAACGAGAAATAATCGTATATGATTAATTAGATTTTATGAGGATTATTCTTGATTAAATAAAAATGACATTTATACAATTATTAATATCAGGATTATTTGCAGGTGTTCTAGCAGGATTTTTAGGCATTGGTGGTGGTACAGTGCTTGTGCCATTATTAGTAAAATTAGGATATGAACCAGTTCAAGCAGTTGCAACCAGCAGTTTATCTATTGTAATTACCGCTTTTTCTGGTAGTATTCAAAATTTCCGGATGGGGAATTTAAGTATTAATAAAGTAGTAGGAATTGGATTTCCAGCTTTAATTACAGCTCAGTTAGGAGTTTATTTAGCAAATTTGTTTCTAGCTCATTGGTTATTGTTTGCTTTTGGCTGCCTGCTAGTTTTAAATATCTATTTAGTAGAGTTGCGGAAACGGATAACCGCTCAGAAAAAACAAGAAGAACAATTAGTAAATTCTAATTTGGAAACAGATACACTGCAAAAATCAGAAAATTATTCTCAGCATTTAATGGCTGAATTTGTGATGCCGTTTACCCCTCATCCGTTACCATTAATGTTTGAGAAAATTTTCAAGAAAACCAATTATAAAATCCCCGATAAATACATCAAAATTAGTTCGAGAATTATTACAGGAAGTTTCGCTGGATTATTAGCAGGTTTATTTGGTGTTGGTGGTGGTGTGATTATGGTTCCTTTACAAATTTTGTTATTAGGAGAAACTATTAAGGTAGCAATTCAAACTAGTTTAGGCGTAATTGTCATAACTGCCATTTCTGCTTGTATCGGTCACGCAGTTAGAGGAAATGTTGTATTAATTCCTGGGTTATTGTTAGGAGTTGGTGGGTTATTAGGAGTTCAATTTAGTACCAGATTTCTGCCAAAATTACCAGAAAAAGTTGTCAGTTTAGCTTTTCGTTGCTTATTAGCGATTTTATCAATTTATATTTTTTGGCAAGCTTGGCAAAGTTATAGCCGTACCCTTTGAGTATCAAAATTTTCTAATAAGTATTAGGCTTTTAGAAGTTATTTGTAAAATACATCTAAAAAATTCCTCAAATACTTACTATTCGGTGGGTTATGGCGGTTAGGGAGATATTATTTGATAATAGTGAGATTATTCCCGTCTAATACCAAATTGATAAATTTTTGCTACCAATATTATCAATCTTGGGTGTAGGGTGTGGGGTATAGGGTGTGCGGAAATAATAGTAAAAAAAAAGAAAAAGGCTGGTTATCAAAGGGATAAAGTGGAAAAACTTTATTTATTAATTAGTTAATAGTTGAAGTTTTCTCAAACATAACACTTCCCCGCCTTCGCGAGGGCTAGCTTTTTTTTATTGGTATGATTTTAATCAGGGGTAATTGTTAATTGTTAATTGTTAATTGTTAATTGCTGAAGACCGATTGCTAAATCTCTTTCATAGTCTTCATAGTCTGACTTGAAGCCGTAAGTACGCACCCTACTGGACTGATACAATTTCTCAAAAATTTTGCTACATCTTATGAAGTGGTAGGGTGTGGGGTGTGGGGTGTAGGGTGTAGTGATAAAAAGACAAAAAACCAGATAAAAAACAGGCACTTAATGACTAAAAATCAATAAATTGTAGTTATTAATTAATAATTTTAGAACTTCTCAAGTATAGCGTTGTTTTTGGTAATTGGTATGACACATCTTAAATGGTGGATTAGAAAATGGGGAGATGGGGAGATGGGGAGATGGGGAGATGGGGGGATGCGGTGTCAGTTATACAAAAAAAGCTACACAGTTTTAACTGTGTCGGTCCACTACAATTTTGTTCCCCACACCTCCCACACTTCCCCCTCTTCCCCCTCTTCCCACACCTCCCGCACTCCCGACTCCTGACACTTTATTCAAGACATTTTTATGTAATTTTGCCAATACAGAAAAAAATCTTATCCATACTAGACACAATTCACATCACTAGCACTACAATGGACGTGCTTACTTTTAATTTCAAAGAGGTCTGAAATATGGTAACATCCGCTACCCCAAGTAATGCCCCAGTCCTTGTACTTTCTCAGAGAGAAGATTATATCCAAAGTCCAGTGGCCCAACTTGCTAAGTTGGATCGGATGACAAAAAAACTGGACATGGTATTATTAGCTCTAAAAGCTTTAACAGATATAAGTGCCGATACCATAGTCAGAATAGCTAGCAAATTGAATATACCAGCAAAAGTTGCCGATGAAATTGCTGTAGTCTTGAGAGAAGACATCTCAGCTAAACGGGGACGCTCCCTAAATCAACCTCCAAAACTAGACATCGCTCAATCAAAAGTTTTAATTATTTGTCACTTGGCAAAACAAAACCAAGCCTTAATTCGACGTGCAGTTGCACTAATGGAACAAATAACAGCTCAAAACCAAAAACCTAAATCAGTTACTCTACTCAGGGAATATATTTGGAACTTTAAGGAAGTTTCTCAAAAATATCAGTTTAATCAAGTTAATCAAGAAAATATGTCACAAGAAACTCCTGAAGAAATAGCCTTAAAACTTTTGGTTGATTTATTATTTTATAGCGCTCCTCAAGGCTGTAATCGTCTTTGGTCAAAACTTAAATCCTAAAATAACTGTCGATGAAATAACAGTTAATCATTCACCATAAAAAATGATTTTTTTTTAATACATAGATTTTTTGATTCACAAAAAAAGAGAAAACAAAATTAAGTTTCCGTTATCAAAAAATATTGAGCAATGATAGAATTAAGGAGCATAAATTAACGATAATATATAACCAGTTGAATTTATGAGTTCTTAATTCTCATGTCTCAGTATTGAGATTGTTTGAGAACAAAAATTAATGTTCAATTACATAATACACTGATCCCGATGATCACGGAAAAAATGTGAAAACTTCTGCTCTCTAAAGCTTGTAGTAATTGGCTACAAAAACTATTAAAATAATTTAAAATAGTCGCTTTGTCTAGGCTTTAGCATTTTTTTCAATCTATTTAGCAACAACTCTAAATAGTAGTTAAATCTGTAGATGGGATGATTTTAGATATAGCTTAATTCTAATGGCTTCACGAAGTTACACCCCCCCAACCTGCACTCTCAAAGTTAGAGCTAAAGGCTTGACACTATTAGCATGGATAGGTTTACCAAAACGACAACAGTTTACTCTGAGTTTTGATGACCCCAGGATACCAGAAGCAGAACATCTAACAATTAAGGGTAATCGTGCCCAACTAAATACTCTGCACAAGGTTGTTACTACTTACATCCAGGAATTTCTGAATAACTCTCCTAACCTACCCCTAGATATGCTAGAGATGGAAAGTAGAGGAGTAGAAAACGATGGCACTTCTACCTCACAATACTCAAATACAAAAATTCAAGAAAATATTAGTGTTCCAATTACGGATTCACCAGTTTCAATTCCAAATTCAGAATTGCCAAAAGGTAATCAAGAAATCTACTTGCAACCGCGTGGTTTATTAACTCACGATTTGTTTTTGGGAGCGCTTAGTAACAAAGAATCAGGGGATTTTATCAGTCTGAGCATGATACAACTCTTTGACTTGGCGATCGCTCTTGATGAATGCCAAACTGATTTGCAAACCTTGCCTCAGTTTCAGTCTGATGGTGAAGTTAAAACGATTCCTGAATGGTTACGTAGTGCTGTCTTAATTATGATCACTGCTGGTATGACGGTTGGTGCTATTCAGTTATACGATCGCTATGCAATTAGTAAAAAGCCACAGGATGAGACTATTGCTTCAGACCCAACAATTGATAATAATCAACCATTACCACCCCAGGTATCTCCATCCGTCACCCCATTGCCAACTCCATCTTCACCATTTCCTCCACCACCAACAAATTTACCAACACCAACCACATCCCCAATCCCGATCATCAAACCTTCTCCCATTCAAACCCCATCTCCTTTATTTCCTCAGCCAAATTCTGCTCCACCACCCCCGGCTAACTTGCCACCACCTCCTACTGATTTTTCACCCACTCTCCGGCCAAATCAGGGGGGTGCTGCCACAGTAGTTATCCCCGCAGCACCATCATTAACAGCGCCACCTGTTCCACCACCGACAATACCTAATTATGGGGGAATTCCTGCACAACCGAGACCCCCTGTGCCAGCTAATCCAAATCTGCAAATCCCGACTCCCCCACCCTCAAATCAACCTCCTCCACAAATTAGCAGAAGGGGAGTCAGACCTTTTGTGGATGTGACTCGTATTCCTGTGAATGTTCCTGAAAAAATTGACTTACCTCCTTTAGCAGATGTACCACCTACTATAGCAAAGCAAGAAGAAGATGCGACTGTTTCAGGCGATCAAGCTGCAGTCGATCCCAATCAATCTGGAAATTCGTCTAAATCTAAATATCCATTATTTGATAAAATTCCTCAAGTTGTAGAAGTCAGAGAATATTTTCAATCTAGTTGGAAACCACCTCAAGATTTAGATAGAAATTTGCAGTATAGTTTGTTATTAAATAGTGATGGTTCGGTGGAAAAGGTAATTCCTATTGGTATAGCATCAGTTGAATTTTATGGTAATACTAATATGCCTTTAGAAGAAACATTTTTTGTCTCTAAGATTGAAGGTGGAAAAAATGCTAAAATTAGAGTAATTTTGAGTCCGGATGGAGAAGTGATGACTTTTTTAGAATCTTTAAATTAGTATAGCAATTCCCATGCAGGTGAGGTACGCTCATTCGTTGGTTTTAGGCAATGGGCAACAGGCAATAGGCAACAGGGAATAGAAGACAAATTAAAGATAGGTGTACCTCATTAGACTAAGAAACGCTATAGTTATCAGCACTGAGGATATACCACAAAGAGGAAAAAATTTTAGATGTAATACCAAATTCAATAAAGATTGTTACAGTAAAATATGGATGTCAAAGGATGAGAAAATTTGCACTTATTCTATCTCATACCTACCACCTAAAACCAAGCAATGTAGCAATATTTTCTGAAATTGGTATAACTTAAATTTGACTCAAAAAACTTTCCCCTGGTAAAAGTAAATTCTCTAGTTGACTATTCACCCAATTTGCTGCTGCCAACCCAGAAGCAAAAGCACCCTCAATATTATCTCCGCCACACCAGTCACCTGCACCCACTAATGGCAAAGGCAATTCCGTAGTCAGACAAGAAACAGTTAAAGGTTGACGACAAAAAGCATAACCCCATTGGTGAACTTGCAACCATTCTGGAGATTTGAACCACGGTAATAACTGTTTTGCTGTATGCTCTAATAATTCTTGCCCCACTGGTTGTAAGTCCGTGGTGTCAAGGTGAGTAGTAGCAAATTTGGCACTGCTTTGAATGACGAATACAGGTTGACTCGGTTGAGGACGTTTGCTGCTATCAAAACCAACCCAAGCGAGATATTCATCATTAGCGAAAGCGATCGCTCGCCATTGCGGTAAATTTTCATATATCGCTGGAGAATATCCTGCCATCACTGTGATACAGGGGTCATATTCCACCAAACCCAAACGTTGGAGAAATTCTGAAGGTATTTCGGCGGTGGGTTGTTCTAAAATCATTAAAGCTTGGGGTGCTGGAATAGCCACAACCACTGCTCTCGATATTACTTGAGTAGGTTTTTCTGTGGCAGCATCATTAGTAATTTCCAAATTCAAATGCCAATTTTTTTCTGCCGTCGGCTTCATATTTTCCACTCGCCGACTAAACCAAATTTCTAAACCTTCGGCAAGAAATTTACCTACAGAGTTCATTCCCTGGGGGGTAACATAGCAGCGTTTCGGAACCAATAACTGCCCCCTAGATTGGGTTAGTTCATAAATCTTATCAGTCCAAAGTTGGAGTATAGATTCCGAAGAGGGGCCATTATTTTTGTTTTCTAGAAAATTAATTAATTGTTGCAAAAATTTACCTGTCGGTTCGAGATAGCGGACTCCATGATCGGCACGAGTTGCCGATACTCTGCGAGTCGCCATTCGTCCCCCCACTCCCCTAGATTTTTCTAAAACCACCACCGAATAACCAGTCTGCTGCAATTGTTGAGCGCAGACCAAACCAGCCACACCAGCACCAATTACAGTAATATCAAATTGTTGCATTTTCATTATAATTTTCCAGAGTAAAATCAATAGTTGTGTTATGACATTTTGCCAAAGTCAAAAGTCAAACTTCAACAGTCAAAAGCAGAGACTATCTAGTTTAAAAACTTTAATCATTTGAGTGAATTGGTATTCTAAACATTACTATATAGAAACTATCAATTTCTCTTGTTTTTGATTTAGATTTTTTACTTGCTTGTGCAAAAAATCTACATAACTAAAACTAAGTCAAGCTTTTTGGGCGTGGAGGAAATGTAAGTTGGATGAACTAAGAGTAGCACTAGAATTGGCAACAGAAGAGGAGTTGCAACAGTTAACAGAACTTTTATTTGGGCGAGGACTTAATCCTTTGGATTATTTCCAGACTCCTCTAGCAATAGATGTACAAAGTCGCGATCGCGATGCCTGGTTAGATGCACTAGAAAAAAGATTTCGTTATTTGGCAGCAGACGGGATCACGGTATTGCGAGGGCGCAGCCACAAACTAACCTATAGGCAAGCTTTAATTAGGGTTTGTAGTTATCTGAAAATTCCCTATTCTCAAAAGCTTTCGACTACAGATTTAGAAGCAGAAGTGTTTCTTCATATTTTAGGCCGAGCATGGAAACGTTTACCAAAATCAGAGCAAGAAGCTTTAACCCTAAATATACAGCAGTCCCTATCAGAATCTAATTTGCCTCAGCCACTACCAATATCAATCAAAAAAAATCCATTAAGTTTATTGTTAAAGGGTGGTAGCGCTTTGGCTGTAAGTTCGATTTTGAGACCAATTTTACTAAAACAGTTAGCCCGTCAATTTGCGATTCATTTTGCCAAATATCAAGTGGCAAAAGCAGCACTAGTTAGGGGCGGAGCAACAGCAGCAGCTCAGTTTCAAAGTCATATAACGATGCAAATAGCTAACCGAGGAATGGCTGTTAGTGCAGCTCGTTATGGAGCAGCGCGAACGGCTTTAGGATTTTTGGGACCTGTATTATGGACGTGGTTTTTAGCAGATTTGGGTTGGAGAGCGATCGCCACTAATTATGGTCGTGTGATTCCGGCAATTTTTGTCTTGGCGCAAATTAGGTTATTGAATTAGGAAGAAGGTGGTAGATGGTAGGTTTGGTTTTAGTTTGTAATTCTGTAGAGAAAGAGTAAAAAAAGTGGTTGAAGTTCAAAGTTATCGGGATTTAATAGTCTGGAATCGGGCAATGGATTTGGTCGAAGAATGCTACCGACTTACTTCCAAATTACCAGCAACAGAGATGTATGGACTGAGGAGTCAAATTCAACGTTCAGCAGTTTCTATTCCTACTAATATTGCTGAGGGTAAGCGAAGAGACCATTTAAGAGAATATATTCATCATCTCTCTATAATAGCCATTTGGTATCTCCAGAAAATAGGTGATCAGGAGAAGTAATTGATAAAAAATGGATAATAATTGATTTGATGATTGGATTTGGGGAGATATCTAATACACCCCATCTCTCCCTACTCCCCTACTCCCCTACTCCCCTACTCCCCCACTCCCACACTCATAGACCCCTTCAGGGGTTCTATAGCCGGTTCTCTCAAAGAATTAGAAACACATCTGTTAATATGTGGTCGCTTAACCTATCTCGATAACTCAGAACTTCATACCATTTTAGAGTTAACTTCGGAAGTAGGAAAAATGCTCAAGAGTCTAATGGAAAAACTGAAAATAAGGTGGTAGGTGGTAGATTGTAGATTGTAGTAAGGAGGTTTCATGGAAGTCCCTACTGTCGTCTAAAACAGTTAAAACTGCTATAAATTAAATTACAGCACTTTTAATTTAGACAAATCATAAGTACGTAATCTACGTAATCTAAGATTATACAATTTGTGCTGGTAAATTAGAGTTGTCAATCTATTTACCTAAAACCTAAAACCTACCTTGAAAAAGCGTTTACAAAACCCCTGGAAATTAACTCAACTGGGTGTGTTATTTTTTCCCCTGCTCCCGACTGTGGGAGCTATAACTCTCATGGTGGCAGTTATCAAAACTTGGCAGCAAAAATGGCGCACAATTATTCGTTGTCCCGAAAATATTGGATTTGCTGGCCTTAGTCTTTGGTTAGCGATCGCCACTATTTTTGCCCATAACCGCCAGGAAGCTATTTTAGGACTAGCGAATTTATTACCTTTTTTTGCGGTATTTGCTGGCTTTAGTGCCCTGATTCAAAAGCCATCCCAACTACGACGGCTTTCTTGGGCAATGGTTATTTCTTCGGTATCGGTAGTTATTCTGGGGTTTGGGCAATTATTCTTAGGTTGGTCTGGACCCCTACATTTACAAATAATTTTTGGTTGGATGCTGGCACCAGAGGGCAACCCTCCGGGGCGAATGGCTTCAGTATTTATGTACGCAAATATTCTCGCTATTTATCTAACGGTTGTATTTATTCTAGCGGTGGGGTTGTGGTTGGAAATGTGGAAAGTAGATCCCCCTAACCCCCCTTTGAAAGGAGGGCTAAGAATAATCAAAAATCGGGCTTTCCAAAAGTTCTGTTTTTTAACCGTGGCAATTATTTTTAATGGTGTGGCTCTGATATTGACACATTCTCGGAATGCTTGGGGTTTGGTTGTTTTTGCTAGTCTTGCTTATGCGGTTTATTTTGGTTGGCGGTGGTTAGTAGGGTTGGTAATGACTGCGGTGGCGACTGTATTTGGCGCTGCTTTTGCTCCATCTCCGTTAAAGGAATGGTTGCGGATAATAGTACCGGAATATTTTTGGGCGCGACTCACAGACCAAAATTTTGACAGACCTGTTGCCATTTTACGAAGCACTCAATGGCAGTTTGCGTGGAATATGACTGTGGAAAAGCCTTGGAGTGGTTGGGGGTTGCGAAATTTTACTCCTCTGTATGAAGCGCAAATGCAAATGTGGCTCGGTCATCCTCATAATTTATTGTTGATGTTGACAGCGGAAACTGGCATTCCTGCTGCTTTATTTTTGTTTGGTTTGGTGGGTTGGATATTAGTAAAAGCATCATTATTTTTGATTCATTGGGCTGATATTTATTCTAGGGGAGAGCGCTTAATATTTTTTAGTTATTTAGTAGCTTTTGGTGCTTGTACTATTTTTAATATGTTTGATGTAACGTTGTTTGATTTACGGGTTAATACAATGGGATGGTTACTTTTAGCTGCTATTTGTGGCAATTCATCTCGCCTACATTCAGAGCAAAGCATTCACACAAGTAATTGAATATGGTACGATTTAGAAGATGCTAATGTTCTCAGTGTGGCTAACTAAATAATTAGATAAAAGGAAAAGAGAAATGAGTCTTAATATCGAAGGCGTGCTTCGTTCTATTAACAAAGAATTAACTCCTCAGTTCGAGGAAAAATTACGCAGTTATTTGGTGCAACAAGACAGAGAATGGTTAATTGACCAAATTGTGCGCTTGACACTAGATTCTGTAAGTCTAAAACAGAAAGATATTCAAGCTATTCAAGAACAAAAAACTTTAGAAAGGCTATCAAGAATAGGGCGGGTAAAAAGCATGGCACTGGACCGAGAAAAGTTAGATGCTTTTATCAAAGAATATGCTAAATTTGACCGTTTCAAACTAATATAAGCTGGCTATTTGGTTAACAATCCTCCAGAAAAAGGGACTTATTTAATAACAGAAAATTATCGCAGCGACAAGGGTAATGAATTACTGATTAAAGCTAAAGATGTTCTGTTTGCGCTGCTATTTGGAGATGATAGTAATCATGTTAGTTTTACTCGGATTGAAAGGGAATTATTAACATTAACTTTACCCAGATTCAAGTCAGAATCATTAAATTTCATGCAGGCGACAACAGAAATTAGTAGTTTGGGAACTTGGCAAGATCCGGATAGTGTATCTAATGATTCACGGGCAGATAATATAATTTTACAGGTTGAGTATGGAGAAATAGAAGGAGAGTTAATCGGCGATGGTATTGTGACCACTTTAAGCTTAATAAATAATCTAGAAATTAACGAGCAAATTCTCTACGCTCGGATGATAAATGTCGAACAAAGCACCTTAATTACTTAAGTTTGTTTGGCATTCACACAAACTTTGAGGATAAATCTGAAAAAGCTGGTTTGTATGAGAAACCAGCTTTTTTAGTTTTAGTCAATCATCGATAATTGCTATATATCACTACACTTGCTGCCGATTCTCTAATGGCCCTGATTTTGAACAAAAATCTGTTACGAAATTAAAGCCTCCGCCCTTGAAGTTTTACAATAGTAAATACAAGAGGTTAAGCATAATGGGGAATTTAATAACTGTGAGTACACAAGGCAAATGGATATGTGATGGAGCGCCAAAAAATAGCGATCGAGAATACTACGGCGCGGGGCCCCACGAACCCTGTGAAAATGAGGGTCCAGACTGCATGATGTGTGGTTTGCCAAAAGAAGCAATGACACCACCTAAAACTATTGTTTCCCGTCTTGGAGGAAGTAGCAGTGGGGGCACAAAAGTAGCAAAAGAACCCATAATAGCTATAGTGGTACTTCTATTATTAATGGCAGGTGCTGGGGGAGGGTTTTGGTATTTCAGCCGAGAAAAGTCCCAGGACCAAACCGAAATAGTTGACACCCAAAATACAACTGCCCCCACTCAAACAAATTCTTTAGCCATTGTTAGCGAGACTGCTACTAACTCCGTACTTATTAGTCAAGGGGAAAAAGTGTTGTTTGGGGGTGGGGCAAATTTTCAGCAGAAAAGCACCGCAGCAGCAACTTTTGCTAACAAAAATTGGGATAGAGCTATTCCACAATATCAGCAAGCAGTGAGAGCAGACCCCAATGACCCAGAAGCAAAAATTTATCTGAATAACGCTATAGCTAAAAAGTCTGGTAACGTAATGACAATGGCAGCAGTGGTGCCAATAACTCCTGGGGTAAATGAAGCTAAGGAAGTGCTGCGGGGTGTAGCGCAATATCAAGATGAATTTAACCGCACTTTACCAGCTCAATATTTAGAAGTAGTTATCGTAGATGAAGCTCAAGGAAATTTAGCGGAGTCGTTGGCGCAAGATTTAATTAATTCTCCGGTCAATGTTTTGGGAGTTATAGGTCACGGAGTTGATAGTTATAGTCGTCAGGCGTTAGAGTTATACGAACAAAATAATGTGGCAGTTTTATCTTCTTTAAATACGGCTATTACTAATAGTGGAGGTCAGTCTACTGTGCGGACAATTCCGTTAAGTCAAAGTGCAACTCTTTTAGGAACATATTTACAAAAGGTGGGGGAAACTTTGGCTAATTATGCTGTGAAAAATAACTCGCCAGCAAATGCGGTGGTTTTTTATAATTTTGATAGTCCTTACAGTCAACAATTGAAGGCTCAGTTTGTCAATGAAATGGGAAATACTAATGGCAAAGTATTAGCTGAAGTTGATATTACTAATGCTAATTTTGATGCTAATAATGCGATACAAAATGCTGTAGCAAATGGTGCAAATGTGGCATTTTTGGCTTTAAGTAAAAATAAGGTAAATACGGCGATCGCTCTGGCAAAAGCTAATAATAATAGATTAAGTTTATTAGGTGCGGATGAACTTTATAATCCCACGATTTTAGCTAGAGGAGATGAGGCGATAAATGGTTTAGTATTAGCAGTACCTTGGCAGTGGAATCAAAATGATGCTTTTGCCACTCAAGCTGCTAAACTTTGGCAAGGTAGAATTAGTTGGCGCACTGCTACAAGTTATGATGCTACTCAAGCTTTAGTAACTGCTTTTGAAAATTCTCCTGGCGATCGCTCTGGTATTTCTCAAGAATTAAATCAAGGTATTAGTTTGGCTAAGTCTGTGACTGATTTTAATATTTTTAATGAGATTCCTTTAGTAAAAGCTGTACCGGGAAAAGAAGCTGGATTTAATTATCAATTTGACCCCATTCAGTAGGGTAGGTTGTGGGGTGATTGTGAATTTTAAAGTAGGTTGGGTAGAACGAATAGAAACCCAACAAATACCAAAAGTATCTGTGACTTTACCCTTACCAAAAAAAGCTATGTTACCTCAAGGAAATCTACAAATTTCTCTCAAAAAAGTAGGTTGGGTGGAACGAATAGAAATCCAACAAATACCAAAAGTATCTGTGACTTTACCCTTACCAAAAAAAGCTATGTTACCTCAAGGAAATCTACAAATGTCTATCAAAAAAGTAGGTTAGGTAGAACGAAGTGAAACCCAACAAATACCAACTGAATTATAGATTGAGTTATGAAAAAATACTGTAGGGGTTTGGTCTCCAAACCAAAGTGCAAATATAACTTTTAAAAAACTTTTGAATTTTGAATAAAAAAATATGTTGGGTTTCCTAGCGTCAACCCAACCTACAAACTTCTTCTTTCTTAAAAAATATGATTAATTATCGTCGTCAAATCTGGCTTTATCCTCTATTTCAAGTGCCATTAATGTTAATGGTAGCCTGTTTAATTATTGCTGCATTAGGTTGGTTTTTAAGTTGGGGTAGACCCCCCGTAGCTGTCACAATTGCTCTAGATTTTAGTAGTAGTACGGCAGGTATTGTTAGACAACAAGAAATTCAAGCCGTTAACTCTTATTTAGAGCAAAATCAAGAATTAAATAATCCCAATCAAGTACAAATATTTGGTTTTGCCAGTCAAATTAAACCCCTAACAACAGATTTTCAAGCAGATACTAGCCAAGTAAAAAATCAGTTAAAACAGTCGATTCAAAATCCTAATTTAGAGAGAGAATTAGGAGGTGGAACAAATCTAAATTTAGCAATTAAAGCCGGAACTGATGCTTTGAGTGGAGTAGAAAAACGTTGTCGAGAATTATTGATTGTCAGTGATGGAGAAGCAAATGTTGACGAGCAAATTATTAATAGTGCAATTGATAATAATGTAAAAATTAATGCTGTGGTATTAGGAGGTAGAAATTCACCTGCCGTCAAAACAGCAACTAACAGAACGGAAGGTATATATTTACAAGATGAAGCCAGTAATTTAGAAAGATTATTTACCGATACTTTGTTTACTAAATTTAATAGCAATAATCGCTGGATGCAGTTTTGGTTAGCGGTAGCTTTTATCTTTTTGATGTGGATGTTAGTATTGCCTTTAGACCGTTGGGTATTGCAGGGTATTATCGGTTTAAATATGACATTTAGCGGTCAAATAGCTCTGGGGAATGCTCTGTTTTGGACGGTTTTAACATTGACTCTAATTTGGAGACTGTGGGGTTTACCTTTTGGAGCATCATGTTAAAAGAAGGAAGAAGAAAGAAAGTATAAATTATACCAATTTCATAAAATATTGCTACAGTCACGACACAGGGAACAGGGAAAGAAAAACATCATAAAAAGTTGGCAAAAATGTTTGATTTTTATAATTTATGTAATTTCTAATTTTGTCTTTTCCGAATAAATCAGAAATTAAGATGTAACGGCTTTTTTTGAATTTGGTATTAGTAGGGGCGATTTCCTGCGGAATGCTACGCAAACACGTTTACGTTTGCGCAGCATTCCGCCAGGAAAGTATTCCGGAACGGAAATCGCCCCTACAGGAGGAATTTAATATTATCTGGATTTGAGATCATACCTTTATAACTCTACTGCACCCAAAGTTTTTAACATCTCCAAATGAGCGTCAGTTAATCCTTTTACCCCAGTAATATCCATACCTTCATAAGGTCTAGGGACTCGCAAAGTTTTCAAACATTCTCTACTCTCAACATCCCAACATTTAATAGTTTCATCCAAACTACCAGTAATCACCATTCGACTATCCCCACTACAATCTAATGATGAGATATGATCCTTATGCGCCTCCATAATTTTCTGACATTCTCCAGTCGCAGCATCCCAAAACCTTAAAGTGCCATCTTGACCACCGCTGACAACAAATTTACCATTAGCAGCAAATTTCACAGGCCATACTAAACCCTGATGTCCGTGAAGCGTTTTCAGACACCCTCCCCTTTTCACATCCCAAAGCTTTAACGTACTATCCTCACTGCCACTCACTAAAAACTGCCCATCTGAACTAAAAGCAATAGACCTAACATTATTTGTGTGTCCTTGTAAAGTTTGCAGACACTTGCCAGTCCGAATATCCCAAATTTTAATAGTGTGGTCATCACTACCACTGGCAATAGTTTTGCCATCGGGGTTAAATTCCACCCTCCAAACCCAACTTTGATGTCCTTCCCAAACATGATAACTACCCGTATTAATATCCCAAATTTTGACAGTTGCATCCTGACCTCCACTAGCTAAAAATTGACCGCAAGGACTAAACGCCACCGTCCAAATTCCACCTTGATATTGTTCTGTAGGACTAGGATATCGGAAAGTTTGCCTACAGTCACCTGTATTAACATCCCAAACTCTAATAGTTTCATCATCACCACAACTTGCAATTAGTTTACCATCCGGACTAAAAACCACCGCCCAAATTAAACCAATATGCCCCCTCAAATTTTGCAGACACTCTCCAGTTTCCACATCCCATAACCTAATAACAGCATCCAAATGACTGCTAGCAATTAGTTTCCCATTTGGACTAAGAGCAACAGACCAAACTGAATTAGTATAACCTTGCAAAGTTTTCACGCATTTTCCCGTTTGAGCATCCCAGAGTTTAACTATCTGGTCATGAGATCCAGTTGCCACAGTTTTGTTATCGCTACTAAAAGCAATAGTTCTGATGGGAGTTTGATGTTCCTTTCCTGTTGCTAAACATTCCCCAGTTTCCACATCCCAGAATTTGACTGTGGGTTCAAAACAACCACTCGCTAAAATCTTACCATCATTGCTAAAAGCAAGCATCTTAATTTCCTTTTTATGACCTACCAATTTCTGATAACATTCTCCTTTTTTGACATCCCACAAGCGGATAATTTTTTCAAAACCACAACTGGCTAAATTTTCACCATCTGGGGTAAAAGCAACTGACCAGATAGCATCTTCGCTACCTGTAAAAGTGTCAACACAATTCCAGGTTTCTACATCCCAAAGTTTGATAGTTTTGTCCGCACTCCCACTCGCCAGAGTTTTGCCATCAAGACTGAAAGTAACGCTCAAAACCCAAGCGTTATGAGCTGCTATAGTTTTAATACATTTACCTCTGTTAGCATCCCAAATTTTGATAGTGTTGTCGTTGCAACCACTGGCAATTGTTTGACCATCTGGACTAAAAGTAACAGACCAGATCCAATTTGTATGTCTTTCTAAATTGTGAATGCAACTACCCGTATTGATATTCCATACTTTAATTGTGCCATCAATACTACTGCTAACTAATTTTCCACCATCAGGACTAAATGCAACAGATACCACCCACCATCCATGCTTTTGAAATGTTGCCATCTGTTGCCCATCTGCTACTCTTAATAAACGGATTATACCATTAGAGTCACCTGTTGCTAACAGTTTACCGTCTGGACTAAATGCTAAAGCATGAATACCACCGAAAGATTGAGTGAAAATTGATTGCGTTAAGTCTGAGTAGGAAAAGTTAACATCATGTAAGTTTACTCCTTGGATGTAAGCTTGTCTAATGGTGAGATGGGAAAAATTGTAACCTTTTAAATTTGTATTCAAATGACGGAAAAAATTGATAATATTTCCACCTGTGTATCCTGGTGGCAGCGGTGTATTTTGGCGGATATTTTCTAGTATAGATTGCAAATGATTTTCTAGGTTTTGTTGAGTCTGGAAAATATCTATTAATCTTTGTGTAATAGGTTCTATAAAAATTCGGATTTGAGTATTTATAATATAGTCTTTAGCTTGAGCCTGGAGTAAAGCATGATTATTAAAAAGTTGTAGTTTTCCTGTTTCTATTTCTTGGCAAACTGTAGTAATTAATTTTTCTGTGATGTATTCTATTAGCACTGGCTGAAGGGTAAAATATTTCCCATCTTGTTTTTTTTCTAGGGGAAGTTTAATTTGTAGAGACCGTAATGTTTCTGATAAATTATTTTGAGCAGTTTTTGCCAGTATATCCGATTTTAAATTAGTTATGGAAATTGGTTCGCGATGAATTGCCAGCCAGTATAAAATTTCTTTTTCATTATCTGATAACCGTTCAAAATGCCTATCTAATAATTCACGAAGATTGGCAAAAATCGGTTTTCCTTGTGCTAAAAATTCAGTAATATTTCCGGGATATTCTTGAATATGATGAGCTGCCAGTTCTAATGCTAAAGGATTACCGTTGTAAAATTCAACTAATTTTTCCCATTCCTCATCTGTAGCAACAAAATCACCAATTTCGTCAAAAATAGCACGTCCTTCTACAGAATTTAAACCTGGTAATTCTAACAAACGAACTGGTTTACGTTTGCCTGAGAATCTCTCAATATTATTAATTTTTTCTCGACTGGTTAATAGCAAACAACTTTCATGGGGAACTGAGGCAATTTTTGATAAAAGTTGAGCATAATCTGCACATTCTGGTCGATATTTTCCCGCAGAATCTCCTGGTGCAAGAATACTTTCTACATTATCTAAAATTAATAAACAACGATGGTTTCTTAAATATTCAAGTAGCCGAGATATTTGCTTGTCTATTGTGTCTGGTAAATTAGCTATTTTTTTGTGAGATATAAATTTAATTAAATCCTCAATAATTTCTGTAATGGGAGGCGTGTTGATGAGGGAACGCCAAATTACAAATTCAAATTCATCTTGAATATCTCGTGCTAAATGTAATGATAAATCAGTTTTACCAATACCACCTTTACCTAATTTTATAGAGACTGCTGTTTTACCAATACCACCTATTCCAATAATAGCAATAAGTCGGCAGCGGTCTTGGATAATCCATTCTTTAAGTGTTTTTAATTCTGTTTCTCTACCAAAAAAAGTAGGAATATCCGGCGCATCTCCCCAGTCTTGATAGGTGCGTTTTTTCTGTTGGTTTTCTTGATAATCAGATTCTTCTAAATTTAACTCAAGATGAAAAAAAAAGTTTTCTAGAGTTTATTTATTAACTCCTTGATGCGTCCTGATAATTTTTTTGACAGTAGTGCGGTCTAAACCAGTTTGTTCAGCAATTGTGAATACACTTATTTTAGTACGAGTATATTTATCAGGTAATTGAGATTTAAATAATTCAGATAATTCAAATAATTTCTTATCAACTTTACTTTGTCCTAGTGTTGTGAGGACATAACTAGGTTTTCTCTTTTTATTCATTGCTACCCTTGTTATTAATAAAATTATATTAATATATGGAGAGGTAAAATATCACACTCGTTGCTAAATATTGTCGATGATCGACAATATCTGAAAATATTTCTGTCTATCCTAAAATTATATTATGGCGAATAGCTTTCTATAACTGAATTTTAGGACTTTTTTGATTTTGTAAAAAAAATTTGTCGATCTTTACTGTCGATGATCGACAAAAACCCTCTTTCTCTAGATTACGATTATTAGTTAAGTAAGTTATTAGTCAAAAATTACTGACTTATCCGAATATTTACTGAGATATTATCATCTTAGTAACTAAATTAAAATTGAGCAAACATTTAGTTAATAAGTCTTTTTCTAAAGGTTGTTGTGAATAATATGTTGAATTAAAAAATCAACCTTTTTTAGCTTAAAAAACTTAATGTTATTCAGAATAAATAGATACCCAAAACAAGAGGACTTTTGATATGGCTGCTTCTGAAATTGTTATCCACCAAATGTTAGCTGAAATCGTTGCCTCCTATCACCCTTTTGCCGATTATCTCGGCTATCAAGAGGCTGAAGATGGGTTTATTATCCATTATCAAGGCACTAATGGTCAACAATATATGGCAATAGATACACAAGGTAATGTCCTTAGCGATACAACTTTGGGAACAACCAGAACATTAGGAGCTTTAGCTGTAGGAGCTGCGATTCTTGATGCTATGTTTGGAGGTTCAAGTCGCTAGTTGTCTTTTGCTAGATATTTCTGGCTCTCTGGTGCTTCGTCTAATTCTTGGACGACGGGAATATTTGATAACTCCAGCATTTAGGGTAGGTTACAATGCAACCCTCTCTAAAACTAACTTACAGCGATTTAAGAGAACTTAAATTTATGGTCTTTAAAACAATTTTAATTTGAGAGTAGCAACTGAAAGTACATAAACTGTAGCTATTGATCCAATGGATACTGATTTAATTTATATGATTTCAACTATCGTGGAGGAGAGAGATGGGTAAATTAGACGACATGCTGCTTGAGCAAGCAACAAAGCTCGTACAGGCTATGGATAAAGCTGTAGATGATAACTTACCCCAAAATATTGCAGAGATTGTCAAATTTCATTCAAAAGGTGCTGCAGTTGCATCTCTTGGCTCTGCATGGGTTCCAGGTGCTGGAGGAGCCGCGGCCACTCTGGCTTGCGCAGGTTTTATATGGAGTATGTATGGCAGGATAGGTTCAGAAATAGACTTGCCAATCTCTAAAAATATTTTGAAGTCTCTTGCTTCTGGGGTAGCGACTAATATTGCTTCATATGTTGTTGGCATGATTGTTTTATCAACGGCGTTTTCGCTTGTACCTGGACTAGGGAATGTTGGGGCATCTGTCATTATGGGAGGCACTTCCTATGCGATGACATTAGCTTCAGGTTATGTCTATTTGAAGATTATGACTCAACTTTTTAGCCAAGGAATTGATCCAACAACGCTTAGTGAGCAAGAATTAAATAACATCGCTAAGAATGTTGCTAGCAATAGTGATGTTCAAGATGTAATCAAAAACGCAAAAGAAGAGTTTAAGTCTAAGGAAAAAAAAGGCGAATTCAAGTAGGTTTAGCAAACGTCTGAAGGATTTGTCCCTTTAGACAAAAGCCCAACAATTCAACGACAGTAGAATATGTGTCGGTTCATTAGGGTACATTGTAACGGACCCCTTGCTACAACTAGCTTAAAGCGATCTAAGAGAAGTTAAAACTATGGTTTTTCAAACAATTTCAATGACAATTATAGCTATGGCAACTCTAGGAGTATTACCTAGCTATGGCTTGCAGTCAAGTACATCTACTGATGTTTTCAAATCTCCTTTAGCTCAATCATCATCTTCTGTAATTCCAATTGAGACTACAAAATCAAACCCTCCCTATACTTTACTAGCTGATAATAGATATGCTTCCATAGGACAGGAAGTTGATCGTAAAGCAGTAGACAGTTGGGGTGGTAGAGGTACATATTTCTCTTTTGGTGGACTACCCTTGTGGAAACACTTGTCTGATGAACAAAAAGGTCGATTAGCTCAAGGAATCTGTAATTATAGTGGAGGAGACAATATTGTACTAATTGTTCTCAGGAAGTTAGGAGGTGATATGGGCGATCTCCTACAAGCTTCCTCAATAACCACAGCTAGTATGCACACTGTCTGTCCTGATAAATATTACCAACTTATGAGAGAATTACCAAGCCAGTTATTGCGATAAATCTTGGATTATAAATTTATTGAACCTCAAACTTATAGGGGTTTCAACTTACTCTACACCAAAACAAATTTATTTCTTGTCAGGGAAAATATTTTTGGTTGACAACAAAACTTAAAAATTAATAGGAAATCATGATTAAACTAATCAAATCTTTTGTGGCATCTTCTTTGTTAACCCTTTCTTCCAGTGTTTTGCCAGTAGCTCTACCTTTGTTGATTGCAGTCCCAACTGTTACTATGTTTGCTCCACCCGCAAAAGCTAATAAAACAGAACCTTTTATTTTGAGAAAAGCTCTAGGTTGTAGTGGCAATACTTGTGAAGTTATTGTAGTTTCACAGAATACAGCCAAGGTTTACAAGATAGAATACTTTGGTCGAATTGGAGCCGCAGAAGGTACTGAAATAATGATCGAAATGAATAATTATGGCGATCGCTGGTACGAGGTTATTAACCCAGTCAATGGTAAATCATCCAATATTTACTCAGTTCAAATAATAAATTAGCCATGATTTTGATAGAAAGTTTGTTGAATATTGGCTCTATCAAAATATAGCGATTATACTGTAGCTTGGGTTTTGCTCCGTAATATATTTGCGGGCGTTGCTGATTTTGGGTATGATTTGTATTTTTTAGTAATTGCTGAACTATTGAATCACAAATATTTGGGATTGTTAAATTTTTATTTTCATACCTTGATTCAGCAACGCCTATTTGCGGAGCATTCCGAAGGAAAAAGCGACAGCGCAACCCAACAACCATTAATGAATTTTGCGAGTGGGTGGGATGGTCTAAACAAGGGGTATGTATTAATAATTGAGATTTAATTTATTTACTTAAGCTCACCATAAACTCATCATTATGAAGATTTTTATTGTTAGTATTAGATTTCCTTTCGGGATTATTGCCTCAATATTTCTTGTTATTTTAACATTAGGTTTAGGGATATTTTTCTGCATTAGATTTGCTTATTATGCAGTCTTAGGTAACAAACGCTCTATACAGAATAATCTTATTCCCTGGTTTCAAGAAAAGGAAGGAACTCATCTTCTTCCAGATGTTTGGGAATGGGTGTTCGATCCAGATACAGGACAAGACTTTAATGATATAGAAAATTAAGAGCAATTTGCGATCGCTCAATTATATTAACTGCTTTGAAGCAATGTTAAAAATGACGTTGAGAAAAGCGATCGCCCTCAAACTAAAAAATTTCTCCAGATAAAAGACGACCATCAACGCGCTCGTAATCATCCTCAACTAACCACGAATGCGCTTCATCATAAATAGCACTCTCAAACAAAGGTTTGTAGTTAGCAGTGGCATCGTAAATGCAATAATTTCCCTGTTTGCCACCAGCTAACATCAAAATTCGAGGTGGAAAAACAATCGGATCTACCCATAACTCAATAAATTCCCAATCATCACCTAGCTCGACGAGGTTTTGTGCGAGGGATAACATGATATTGATTACCTCCTTTAACAATTTTTATTTCAGCGTAATAAAGTGCAAGAATGCTACCGTCTGCTCTAATTTGATAACCTATCGGTTCGTCAAAATAAAGTCCGTAGCGTTCATAATCATCATTTTCATCTTCAACTCCTGTCAGTTCTCCCCTTTCTATAATAGCCCTCACAACAAATTCCATTGTAGCACGGTCTTTAAAAATATGAGCCTTTCCCTCTTTCCTTAGCAGTCTCGCTACTTGGGGTGTACCAGGAAGGTGCTTGTCAAATAAGCTCGTTCTCGGATGGGGAGTTAATTCTCGGTTAATACCACTCATGGATACCTAGAGCTGTAGTCATTTTTCTATTATAGTACATTTTCATCCTTTAGTAATAGTTGGAGCGATCGCTCTACCACTCATCGGAAGCGATTACTCTTGTATTAATATTTTTTTATTTTCTATTGAAAATTTGACAAATCTGTGATATCTTTGTTTCTTATTTATCAGAGAGTAAATAGTTATTTTAGATTTAATTTGCTCTCACTTGTCTATCTTAATTCATCTGGATTTATACCCATTTATCTTAATTTTTCAGCTAAAAGTTCCGAACGTTTTTGTTCTTTTTTTAGAGCTGTTTCTTTTTGTCGCAACTGTTCTTCTGTCTGTTGCAACTTCTCTTTTGTTTTTTCTAAACTTTGGAAAATCTCCCCACTAGGATAATACAGCGGTTTTCATTTCAGTAGACCACAGTAGGGACGTTGCATGCAACGTCCCTACAAGGTTTTGGTTGTGACGATGTGGTTTATCAATCTGAAAACCGCTGATAAAGTTGTAATTCTTCCCCTGACATATCAAAGCGAATACCTAATCTCGGACTTACCCAATTATTCATTGAGTCTATTACTTCTAAGTTTCCCTCTGAGCGTAACAAACCACTTAAGTCATTTTTATCTGGGTCATAAATATAATATTCTTCGACTCCGTGGCGGTTATAAAATAACAACTTTTTATTCATTTCCTGTTGAGTATTGCTAGGAGATAATATTCCAAATACTACTTGGGGAGCAATATTATTTTCCTGCCATTGTTTATAGGAACCTCTGTCACCTTTTGGCACTCCAAAAATCACCATTACATCGGGAAATTGAGTGATTTTCGGATTTCCTTCCACGGGATACCAAAGTAAATATCCTGCCACAAAAACAATTTTAATATTGGCAAATAAGGAATCTAAATTACCGTGAATAAATGTTATCCAACGAAATTTTTTTGTATGATCTGCCATTGGTTTTCCATCACTTTCTGGAGAAATAATAGTTGACTGATTTTGAGATTATATTTGAGAAACCATATTTTTTGACAATATTTTAGGCTGTCGATATGAATATTATATCAAATCCAGTTATATTAGACCTCTGGTGGAAAAGAGGGAGTAGGGAGTAGGGTAAATAATTGATGATTGATACGCGATAATTGATTTAATTTTTGATTATCACGCCTATGTCTATTGATATAATTTAATTATTTTAGTATTTTTTAGTTGGGTGGAAAAAGGTAGCAAGGTCTTGAAGTAAACTAATATGTAGGATTTTTGGGTAGGGCTAGTCCTTAACCTAATCTACTGTTACAATTAATTATCTGAACTTGATATTATTTCTAGTTTTGCTAAAAGTAATAAGGAGAAAAATTTATGGCTGCTGTTGAAGAAAAAAGTATGGTGCCTACGGTATTAATTGGAGTGGGAGGAACGGGGCATGAAGTATTATCTAGGGTGCGAAGATTAGTAGAAGAAACTTATGGCAGTTTACAGAATTTTCCTATTATTAGTTTTCTGGTTATTGATACGGATAAAGAATATAAAGTTACTAGCCCTAATGCTGCTGGTTCTCCTTTTAAAGATAATGAGAAATATTGGGCGAGCGTTAGTGGGAGACAGGTTAGGGATATGATGTCTGATATGCAGAATTTTCCCTGGATAGAAAGATGGTTTCCGACAGAATTAGAACGAAATATTACTGCTATTGAAGCGGGGGCTGGTCAAATACGGGGTTGCGGTCGATTTGCTTATTTTTGTAATTATCATAATATTCAAAAGGCTTTTAATTTGGCTGGCGATCGCGTGAAAGGTCACGAAAATTTTATGTTGGAAAAATACGATATTAAAGTCGTAACTAATAGTTTAAATGTGTTTATTATTGGTTCGATTTCTGGCGGTACTGGCAGTGGAATGTTGATAGATATTGGTTATTGTTTGCGTCATTGGTTAAAGGGTCAATCTAGTCCTTTAGTAACAGCTATTATTCCGATGCCAGAAGCTTTTTATGGGATAAATGTAGGGGATAGAATATTAGCAAATGGCTATGCTGCTTTAATGGAATTAAGTTATTTTTCTGACCATCGCACTGAATATATAACTCAATTTAGTTCTTCAAATTTAGATGAAATTCGAGAAAAACTTCCCCCCTATGATTTTACTTATTTAGTGGGAACTAAAAATGGTGAAAGTGAATTTACTCTCGACCAACTCCGGGAATTAATTGCTCAAGATATCTTCTTAGATTTAACCTCAGATTTTGCTCCTCATAAACGTTCGATTCGGGATAATATTAAGGGTGCTTGGGCACAAGCAGACCCTGGCGGGCGGGGATATCCTAAGAATTTTCTCAGCTTTGGATTATCGACAATGGAAATTCCAATTGCTCAAATTCGGACTTCTTTATCTAATCGTTTGGCAGCAGATTTTGTTAATTGGTGGTTGAATGAATCGGTACAGTTACCACCCCAAACTTTTGAGTTAGTAAAAAATGATTTACTAAAAAGAATGCGGTTAACAGATATGGAGTTAATTGCCGATTTATCGGCTGCTGGAGATAGGTCTTATGTGGCAGAAATTTCGGCTTGGGTTAATAGTATTAGAAATGAAATTGTCAAAGAAAATTTATTGGAATGTACTCAACAAGGGGTGGGTGGTGCTATTAGTCGGGAGAGGGGAAAAATTCTGTTATTTGTGGATGAAGTTAGTCAAAAAGTAGAAGAATATCAAGCAAATCATTTGCGAGAATTAAGTCCTGATGAAAGGGCACATGGAGATTTTTTCCAGAAAATGTATGATAATCGTAATCGGATTATTCGTCAGGGTAAAGAAGCTTTGTCAGAGGAATTTTATCGGATTATTGAAGACCGGAATCGGGGACTAAAATTTGCTGATGCGTTTATTAGTAATGTGCGTCAAATTTTTACAGGAATGGCGGATAAGTATCGCCGAGAAATTGAAAAAGTTTGGGGTCAAAATGAGGATAAACGTCGCAAACAATATGAGGATTCTTTGCAAGATATAGGTCATTTTAAGGATAAGTTTGGTTTAACAAAACAGGCAAAAATGGAAGAATATGCCGAACAAGCTTTGACTGGTTTGGAGGGAAGTTTTGTTGCAACTATTCAACGGAAAGCTCGGTTTTTAGGGTTGGAAGTAATAGAGCGTTTGTTGGAACATTTGGAACTTTTGGAAAGGCGGTTTTCTCGGTTGAATCAAAAGTTAAAACAATGGCGAGATGAGTTTCAAAAATATGCGGATAATCAAGCTGATAGTGCGGATGCTTTAATCATAAATGGAATTAAACTTTATGACAGACAAGAATTGAACGATTTATATGATGATTTGATTCAACAATATGCTGGTGCAAGTGAGGGAAATAAAAGTCGCTATCAGTTAGGTTTGGATAGTATTTGTACAACTGTTTCGCAGCAGGTTTTGGTGCAAGCAAGCCCACTTTGGAAACAAACTCGCGCTGCGGATGAGGTGATGCGGTTGTTTGATGTGCCACAGTTACCAGATGTACAGGATGATGATTTTCAGGAGATTATTTTTGAGAAAGTACAGGGAATGGTTGTGAATGCACCCAAGGTAAGTCGGTTAAAACAGGATTTGTCGGCGTGCGATCGCATCTTTAAAGTCTTTAATAATGACGAGGCTGAAATTCGCAATCAAATTGCCATTGCTTACAGTCGCTCTCAACCGTTGATTACTTTAAACCAAGCTGTGTTGCGGGGCCGGGATGCGGGCTTTACTCCTGCTACTAATACAAAAGTTGCGGTAGTGGGGGGGCGAAATGCTACCGATCCTGCTGCTGAAAAGTTATTGCCGTTGTTGGAGGAAAGGGTGGGAAGTCGGGATGCTGTCACCCCCCTGGGAGAAGCGGAGCAACATCGGGTGGTGTTCGTGCAGGAAACGGGGGGGTTTTCGTTGCGGTGTATTGATGGAATGTGGGAGTTGCGGAAGTCTTATCAAGATTGGAAGGGGCAAACTATTGAGGCAAAACGGGCGCAGTTGCGTGGTGAAAGTAAAGATTTGCCGATTCCGGTGCATATTCAGAAAGAGCCGCCATTTTGGGATATTTTCCCAGAAAACCCCCAAATTTATCAGTTGGTTGTGCAGGGGCGATCGCTGGAAGTATTGCGCATGGAAAAAAACCGTAGCACTAAGGAAAATGTGATTCGTTACACCCGCAAAACGGTAGTGGGTGAGGAAAATGTGGATATTGCTGCTAGTTGGGAGGAAGCGGTGCAGGTGTTAGATGTGGATGCTTGTCGGGAGGATCGCGAGGAAATTCAGCGACAGGTTTTGCATAAGTTTAATCGGGCGGAAACTACTCAGGAAAAACGACTGTTATATGAGCAGTTAATGAAGTATTTATTGCAGCGTCAAACAGAGTTAGAAACTGAGGGAGGTAAAGATAGTTTGATTTATAAACGGGAGGCAAATATTGTGCAAAGTGCGATTGAAAAACATCGGCTGTTTGTGGAGGAAAGTGAGGCAGTTTCTACTGTTGAAAATGTGGTTGATTTGCCGAAAGTGGCAGAGGAAAATTCCGTTAACTATACTCCAGTAATGCCTCAAAAAAACCATGTTTTTTGTACTAGCTGTGGTACGAAAAATCCGATTAATTCTAACTTTTGTTTCAAGTGTGGTACTAAGTTAAATAAGTAAAATTTACAGCGGTTTTTATTTCAGTAGACCACAGTAGGGACGTTATATGCAACGTCCCTACAAGGTTTTGGTTATGGCTCCGGTGGTTCATCAAGAGTGAAAAGCGCTTTAATTGCCTGCAAATGATGTACAAGCTGTTAAGATTGACATACTCCCGACGTTGCCCTTCTATTCCCCCCTTTCAAAGGGGGGTTAGGGGGGATGGAGAGCG
>JASJEE010000140.1 GCA_030064835.1 Microcoleaceae cyanobacterium MO_207.B10
CAGCTATTAGCAGTCAGCTATCAGCTCTTTGAACCTGTACTTAAGGACTTGGTTTAAATGAATATAGACTTTGGAGCTGACTTTTGTAGTAAGATTTTTCGTTTCTCAATTAGATATTACTTTTATTACTTACTAAAAGCAATTGTTTGCGGAGCATTCCGAAGGAAAAGAGGCTAGCTGACTGCTGAATGCTTACTTAGCATCTAATAGCTCAAACCCCTATCTTGATGTTCAGAAAATTCACATAGAAAAATTTTCTCTAGAAAAATCATAGAAAAAAATGAAAGAAGATAGTGATGTGATCAAATTAGGTCCGTATTAATAGTGAAAATTATGCTATCGGAGAGTTGGTGTTTGATGACATAGCATCAATCTCATTAGATTAGACTTATCATAAAATGTACATAATCAAAAACTATTTTAGGTGAATTACTCTAAAATAGGTTAGTCCTAATTTGCCTATGATAGTCAAAGCTCCATAAAAAGATAATGAACATACTTTCAGTTGCTCTAAAAGCAAACTACTCACATAATTATCAAAGTTAATCAGAGCAATCCCTAAATTATTTAGAGTTCAGCCTAAGTTAAAAAATATCCCATGAACAAACCAGTTCAATCCTCTTTTCGCAAGATTCTGCTATCACGGATTTTCCTGCTCACTGTACCAGTTTTAATATTAGGGCAGTACATTACTTACAGGAAAGCACGTTCTAGTCTTCTAGACACTGCTCGTCAAAATTTGACTGAAAGTGCAGATAGAAAGGCAGAAGATATTCAACAGTGGGCCGAATCCCTGAAATCTAATTTAATCGCTGCCAGCGAAAGCTATATGTTTAATTCTGGTCAACCTTTAGAATATCAAAAATATGTTCAACAATTAAACCAAAGGTTAGCCCAGGAAGTAAATTGTGTTCAGTTAACTAACTTAGAAACTACTCAAATAATAGCTACAACTTGTAAAAATGAATTAATCAACTTAAACTTCCTATTACCAAGTTTATGGCCCCAGCAACAAAATCAATCACTTGAGAATAACTTTAATATCCAGATCAGCTATATTTGGCCAGAACCTTTAAGCGAAGATGTTCCCTCCAGTAGTCAGGAAAGCGAGCAGAAAAGGCAAGTTGATTTGGTTTTGAGTGTACCAGTATATGTTTATGAGCCGGGAAATAGTCAACTGCGCTATGGGTTAACCATAAAGTCAGCTTTACCAATGCAAAGAAATTTAAAGAAAGGCTCCTTAACTGGTTCAACTGTGGTAATAGATCCGAAAGGTAAAATATTGGCTAGTCCAAACCCGGAAAGAGTGGGACGTAATATCTCTGAGGGTCAAGATGCAGAGAGACTAAAACAAATTATCCGAAATGCGCAAACAGGTAAAAGAGATTTTGCTCATATATTTTCCTTTGAAGAGACAGATATTCCAGAGTTAAGTGAGGCAAAAGATAGGCAAAAACCAAGTGGTATTAGAGCTGGTTTGAAAGAAATTTATGAGGAATTCAAGAGTATATTGCCAGAATTGTTAGGATTAAAAATCTCAGAAGATAATGAATTATTAGTAGGATATTCTGCTATTCCTAGTCCTATAAAACAAGCAAATGATGAGCAGTGGATTGTATTAGCTATTACACCTATAGACTATGCTTTATCTGGTCTAAAAGAAGTGCAAAAGGTGCTAATTGTTCTGATTTTGGGTTTAGTTCCTGCAAGTATAGTTGCAAGTATTTATTTGGCTAGCGATTTAGCTCGCCCTGTGGAAAAACTGAGAGATTATGCAGTTAATGTTAGTGATTTAGAGTCTCCCAACAAAATTCCTAAGAATTTCCGAATTCATGAATTTAGTCAATTAGCAACTGCTCTCAAGAATATGGTAGATCGACTTAAAGGGCGGGCTTATGAATTAGAGTTAGCATCTAAAGAAGCGCAAGTTGCTAATCAGTTAAAGAGTGAGTTTTTAGCTAATATTTCCCATGAATTAAGAACACCATTAAATGGAATTATTGGTGCAATTAAATTGATTATGGATGGGTTTTGTGATAGTAGAGAAGAAGAAATGGAATTTTTACAACAAGCTAATGATTCTGCTATCCATTTGCTGAAAATTGTTGATGATATTCTCGATCTGAGAAAGATTGAATCGGGAAGTTTATCTGTAATCTTAGAAGATATTAATATTACAAAAGTCTTGAAAGAAACAATAGATTCATTGAGGGATGAGATGAAACAGAAAAAACTTTTGTTTAATCTCAATATCCCTGAAGAAAATATCATTGTTGACGCTGATTCAGAAAAGTTACAGCAGGTATTTGCCAATGTGATCGGTAATGGAATAAAGTTTACTGACAAAGGTAGTATTAATATTTCGATAACTTTAAAATATGATGATACAAATATTTTTGGTGGGGTTCCAGACCAAGCATTTAATTATCATGGTGATCAAGTAAATCAGGTTACGGTAACAATTGAGGATACAGGTATTGGTATAGCTCCGCAAGAACAAGATAAACTATTTCAGGCTTTTGTGATGGTTGACGGTACAAGAACTCGTAAGTTTGGTGGTAATGGATTAGGTTTAGCTATTTCTCGTAACTTAATAGAAATGATGAATGGCACTATTATTTTATTTAGTGAGGGTATAAATAAAGGCACTAAAGTAGATATTACTATGCCAATTAAGAGTTTACCATGGTCTAGGTCTAGTGAAAAACAAGATATTAAATCAGAGAAAAAATTAAATTTCCACGGTTAATTTAATGTTGAATTTTATTGAAACTAGTTTAGGTGAAAATAACAGACTATCGGCTATTTGCAAGATTTTTCAAATGAAGTTTTTCTATAGCACTTCCTATACTGGTGAGGTACAAAGTTTTAGGTTTGACGGAACAGGGAACAGGGAATAAATAAAAAGACATAAAGATAAATGTATCTCACGAGCTTGATAAACGCTATATTCTGATTTAGAAACAATTAAAAATGTGAGGATTTTTTTTACCAGACAAAAAGCTTGAATATTTATCTGTAAATGCTTTGAGACTTAATCAGCAAGCCCTAAAACTGTTACATTGCCATATTGCTCAGAAGGTCAAATTTCCTCAAGAAAGTAATGTACCAGAAGTCTTACAAGCAATAGTTCTCAAATTAATAGGGAAAAATGCTGAAGACCTTTATCAGAGTCCCTTGGGGTTGAAGCATGACTTACAACAATGTCAGCGACAGTTAGAAGCTACAGGAAAAATTAAATGGTTTGAAATAGGACAGACAGATAAGAGCGATCGCTTCATTATTCCTGAAAAACTGTATGGTAGAGAAGTCGAAGTTCAAGCCCTACTTGAGCCATTCGAGCGAGTTGCTAATCCCCCCCAAACCACCCTTAGTAAGGGGAAAATCTCCCCAAATCCCCCCTTGGGAAGGGCAGGTTTTTCAGGGATTGGCAAATTAATCGCAATTTTGGCTATTGGGAATGTGACTTGGTAAAAGTCCATGATGCAGCACTCACAGATGATGTCGTGGAATTTATGGCAGGGTGGTTGCAGAAATTGGCAGAGGAAACAGAAAATGTTTTGAACTTGGCAGCTTGTATCGGAAATCAGTTTGACCTAGAAACAGATGAAAATCTCAGACGCATTCGCTTCACGGGACGAAAGAAGTGGAAGCGTGAAAGTAGCTACCATCGACGTTCCTTATCCGTTTGCGCAGCATTCCGTAGGAAAACTACTATGTTTAGGCTAAAAGTGACATTTGGAGGGAAGTTGCGAGGACGAAAATTTGATGCTTAGACAGTAGACTTATTCATACAATGTGCCATGCTGAACCGTATGATTCAAACAGGTCAACCCAAAAGTTATAAAGTTGAGTTCTAGTTAACTTCCACAAGGAGGGTTTGCTGCGATTAGCGAAGCGATCCGTTCCGGAATCGCAACTTTTATGCAACAAAGCCCTATATAATTATCAACATTAAGTTATAGGAGATTTTATCTAAGTTAGCCAAACCTGTTTTCACCTTAAGAGATAAAAATTATGACAGAATTCAATGACTTAAAATCCTTTCTAGATTCCTGGGAAGATAGATTTGTAGAAGTAACAGAATTTGACATTTTTCAACAAAGTCCTAACGGTAATATTAATACCGACGGCACAGCAGCTTGCTGTGATTCGCCAATTTTTACTAAATATCATCGTTATTTTAAACGCTCAATTGAACCTGGAGTTAGAGATTTAACTATTGCTTTAATCCTCAACTTAAACTGCATAACTTATTCCAGTTGTCAAGGTCATTTATCTACAAAAGATGCAGTTATGAGGCAGAGATATGTAGCAGTTATGCCCCGCGATGAGGAAGAATATGAAAGATTATTTAATATCTTTAATCAAATAGCTGAATCTACAAATTATCACTTTGCTAAGAATCCGGTTAAAGTTGTAATCGGTAACGATAATTTAGAATCCGAGGGGAAATCAACAAAATGTTTGACTTTATTTTTTGTCTCAGATGATGTGGATGAATCTGAATATTTTAGAGAAATACAACCTGTTTATAATTATGTTTTGCAGCAGGTAAATCAGAGTAAAATTTAATATTAAATTCTCAATTATTTTTAATATCTGAGTGGAAATATATTCTCTATTTCCTGCTATGCACAAAAGGTCTATATCTTTTTCGGAGATGCCCACTAGATTTGATTTAATCTCAAAAGGTATAGAAATTTTGGTATGACTTGATTCATTAACTTCTTCACAATTATGACAACTTAATATTATAACATATATTATTTTGGGAAGAGATATAATAGAAATTACTCAGGATTTACCTTACACGAATAACTGTATTTTGAGTAAAATGAATTACAGCTAATTCTCCTGACCACAATACTATGATGAGTATAAATTTTGATTTATTCCACCCTAGCTACCCTTAAAAAAGGGGGGTATACAATATAATCCCGCTTAATAAGGAGGATTTAGGAGGATTAATTACTTCTAAAACAACCTCTTAGATAGGAACTTTGTTTTGATAATTTTTGCGGATATAAAAAGGTTATATAAAATCCGGATTTTTTAGATAAATCTATATCGTATAGGATAACGTAATTATCAAAAAAAATCAGATTTCGCTGTGAATTTAGTAAATTAATTATAACTAGAGGTTATTATATAGAACCCCTGAAGGTATCTTTTGAGGAAAAGGCATATAGTTTAAGTAGCTAGTTAAGTAGCGATCGCCAATTATCAGAGACAAGATTTGGGTAAATGCCATATTCAAGCAGTTTAACAGACAAAGAATGGGTTCTTATTGAACTATTATTACCAAAAAAGAAGAAAACTTGTCCAAGCAAATGGACTAAAAGGCAAATACTAGATGGTGTTCTCTACCAACTTAAGAATGGTTGTAATTGGTCCGATTTACCTAATGACTTACCTCCTTATTCCACAGTGTTTTGGCATTATAAACAGTGGCGAGCAGAAGGGGTAATTGAGAAGATTAGAGATGTTTTACATGGTCAAGTACGTCAACAAGTTAAAAAAAAGCCAAATGGACAACTTTAATAATCATTGATTCACAGGCAGTAAAAAATACTTGTAATGCTAGTGTCAAGTCCAAAGGATACTGTTTCTACAAAGCTACTAATGGAATTAAGAGACACTTAGCAGTAGATAGTCTAGGCTTTCCTTTTTTTGCTCATTGCACAAAAGCATCAGTTTCTGATGATGACGGATTAATTGAAATGTTGTCAGAGAATATTGACTACTTTAAGTCCAAACCTGTAAACGTTCCTAAAATCACTATTTTACTTGATAATGGATACCACCCCGAAAAAATCATACAGAAGTTAAAAAAAATCTATCCTGCGATTATGACCAAAATTCGGTTGAAACTATCACCAAAACTATCAAAGGCGGAGAAAAACCAGGAAGGAAAAACAGGGTTTGTTCCCGTAAAAGCCAGGTGGGTCATTGAAAGAACCAATTCCTGGATGGAGAGGTGTAAAAGCTTGACCAAAAATTTTGAAAGAACCCTGGAAAATGCTACTGCTAAGATTAATCTTTGTTTTATTCGATTGATGCTTAAGAGGTTAGCGATCGCCTAATTTTTTAGAGATACCTTCAGGGGTTCTATAGAAGCCATTTGGTATCTTTTCTTAAGATACAAAGCCTTCAGGAAAGCCGTTTTCAGGAGCCTAACAACTATAAGAGTTCAGGAGACCGAAAAATTCGGAAAAATGACTGCCAGAATCATAAAACCCAGATGGGTATTCGACTTGTAACTTGTTAAATAGATCCCAAATGGGTTCTATATTGTCAGGGGAGACATTATGTAACGAATCATTAGTCAAGGTGGAAGCTAGATATTACTTAGTAAAGATACAAGATAATAAATAAATGTAACAATAAATCATATAGGTAAATATCAAGGCATACTAAAAGTCAGTTGCTCCTTACCTATACTCATTAACATCCTAATACAGCTTGACAAAAATAATTATAAAATGAGGCAGAGTCGATGATTGAAATGAAAGTCGCTGGAATAGCATTGGATGCAGCTACACGGAATCCAATTGTTCTGTTAAGAGATGGTAAGGAACGACGTGCCTTGCCTATATATATAGGTCAAGACCAGGCCAAGGCAATTATCAGTGCCCTTGAAAACCATCAACCACCCAGACCCCTGAGTCACGACCTAATGGTCAGCATTCTCGAATCATTAAATGGGGTTCTAGAAAAGGTGGTTATTCATTCATTGCAGGATAATACATTCTATGCAGTGCTGATAGTGAAGCAAGGGGACATTAGAAAAGAGATTGATGCTCGGCCTAGTGACGCGATCGCCCTAGCCCTGCGTACAAATAGCCCGATCTGGGTAATGGAAGAAGTTATAGCAGATGCTTCAATTCCGGTAGATCGAGATGCAGATGAGGCAGAAAGGCAAGAATTTCGGGACTTTGTTTCTAAACTCCGCCCTGAAGATTTAATTAAACGTGGTGGGTTTAGCAGTGGTGAACTATCCTAAAAGGACTTTAATACAACAAAGTATAGATACCCATTAATTAAATTTCTAAATGGGTATCGAGTGGCTTAGTATTTGACTTTTGGTCTAGTCAATTTTAGAGAAAATATTTATCAAAAAATTAAGAGTTTTTGCAGCAAGAATCTCCTCCTAATATAGTCTTTGATTTAACAGTGTAAAGTCTCAATAACCATCAACCTTCATAATAAATTATCAATAACTAAAAACTAAACACTAAAAATTAAACACTAAAATATACAGGTGCATTACCGTAGATTTGGCAAAACTAACCTCAATTTATCAGTTTTTTCCCTGGGAACAATGCGATATTTGGAATCAGAGGAAAATGCTGTAAAAACAATATACCAAGCTCTAAATATGGGAGTTAACCATATAGAAACAGCTATAGGTTATGGCAATAGTGAAAAGTATCTTGGTAAAGCTTTATTATCTGAAAAATGGCAGCGTTCCCAGTTTCATATAACCACAAAAATTGTACCAACAAGAGATGTTGGAATCATAGAAAGCTCCATCGATAAATCTCTAGAAAATCTCAACATAGATTATCTAGACTGTCTAGCTATTCATGGTATTAATACTAGGGAACATCTAGAAATTACCTACGATGGAATTAAAGCAATATATAAAGTAATGGATGATGGGCGAGTTAGACACATAGGTTTCTCCACTCACGGCCCTTTAGATTTAATATTAGCAACTATTAATACCGACTTATTTCAATTTATTAACTTACATTACTACTACTTTTTCCAGCATAACGCCACGGCAATAGAGCTAGCCCACCAAAAAGATATGGGCATTTTTATTATTTCTCCAGCAGATAAAGGTGGACGGTTATACACACCTTCCCCCACTCTTCAACATTTGTGTCAACCGTTTTCTCCACTGGAATTAAATTATAGATTTTTACTAAGTGACCCCAGAATAACAACCCTCAGTGTAGGTCCTGCTAACCCAAAAGAATTAGAATGGCCTCTAAGCAGTGGTGATAGTACAAACCCCCTAAGTCCTGAAGAATTAGAGGTATTTCAGGGCTTGGAAACCCACGCCTCTATAAGTCTTGGTAGTGATAAATGTAGCCAATGTTATGCCTGTTTACCCTGTCCAGAGAATATTAATATTCCAGAAGTTCTGAGATTAAGAAATTTGGCAGTAGCTTATGATATGACAGAATTCGGTAAATACCGCTATAGAATGTTTGAAAATGCAGGTCATTGGTTTCCAGGCTACAAGGCCAACCGATGCAATGACTGTGGAGACTGCTTACCCAGATGTCCCGAAAAATTAGATATACCAGATTTATTGAAGGATAGTCATCAAAGGCTAAAAGGTTTGTCTGGTTGTCGTCTGTGGGGCTAATACTGTTTCACGGAAGTCAGAAGTCAGAAGTTAAATTTGAGTGGCTTAAAACTTGGATGATACAGTAATTTTAGGTTATTATTTGACATCATCAGTTTTTAACTATTTGTGACATATCTAAAGTGAATTGGTATAAATTCTGCAATATTTCTGTGGGATTGTTAAAATTTAGATCAACATAACTGGGTTTATCCCTACGATTAAGTGTAAAAAATTACTTTAGTTTGTGGATTGAATCATGTCTAAAGGCTTTGTCTGATTGATAAAAGTTAATTTAGCTCTTCTTCAGCAATTAACAATGAACAATTAACAATTAATAATTACTCCTGATTAAAATAAGGGAATTCACTAAAAGGAAAATTTGGGATTTTATCCCCTTACAGCGCTTTTCAGATGGATAAACCACATCGTCATAGCCAAAACCCAGTAGGGGCGATTTCCGTTCCGGAATGCTTCGCAAACGCGAATCGCCCCTACTGTGGTCTACTGAAATGAAAACCGCTGTCAAAGGGGAGGCTTTTTACCTTAATTGTTGAATTAATAATTGTTAACGATTAACAATCAACTCTTAATTGTTAATAATTAACTCTTAATTATTAATTATTAATTATTAATAATTCGGTAATACTTAAATACTTAATTAACTAGGTTATTTTGTTAGTATTACATGGAATTATCGGTTCAATTTTTTGGGAGCAATTTTTACTGTTAACTTCAAACAGCTTTTTAACATTAAGAAGGTTTAGATTATTCCAGGCAAATGTAATACTAATTTGACAAATACACCTTGAAAAGCTGATAACACAGTTCCTCTGTAATAGCTTTGCTGAAGTGCTACTTCAAAACCTATCTCAAACTCAAAACATATTTTCCCACAAGCAGAATTGGTGATTAATTGAAGATGCCAATTTTTTTTTCTCACAAAATCTATCTTATTGACTGGTTTAAAGGTTTTTCTATTAACCAGAATTCAATCATAATAATACTGCTCCCAGAAATAATTTTTATGAGTAGTATTTGAGGAATTGATAAGTACCTATGCAAAATTAATTACATATTCTGTTCCTAAATTATCAAGCACTTTTTCGAGATATTGAAGTCAGCTATTCCATTTTTATTAAGCCCCTACTTCAATCCATTCTGATTTGATAAATTTCCCGAATATTTCAATTATATTTTGTTTAGGTGAATAGGTCGGCAACCAAAATATTTCTAATTTTTTTGACTTCCATTCTTCTAATTTATTTAGTATATGATCGCTAGTATGTATAGAAAATCCTTGACCACTCAATATTATACATTTAGCTCGGTCTCTAACTTGAGAACAATTACTATGGTGACTCATTCTTTCTAGAAGCTTTCTACTTTCTGGATTTAAGTCTCTAATGAATCTCATAAAGTTATAAATTTTTATTTGCTTTTTATAGCATATATTCCTTTGTCAAATATGTGTAATTAATTTGGCATAGGTACTTACTGGTGCAGAAGCATTAGCAATGAAGCCTAATGAGATGATTGGCAAATCGGCAAAATATTTAGCATTTTTAGAAGAGATTATTCAGCAGTTAAACGAGTAAATTAAAAAAGTTTTAACTACTAGTAAATAGGTACTTACTGGTGCAGAAGCATTAGGAATGAAGCCTAATGAGATGATTGGCAAATCGGCAAAATATTTAGCATTTTCAGAAGAGATTATTCAGCAGTTAAACGAGCAAATTAAAAAAGTTTTAACTACTAGTAAAGCGGTCAAATATGAAGGATATTTTCCGACGATTCAAGGGATGAGAGATTATGAATATATTCTGAGTCCTGTTGCTGATGAAAAAGTTAATATTAATGGCATAGTTTCTCCATTTCGTGATATTACTGAGCGCAAACATACGCAAATAGAACTAAAGTTAGGCAAAGAAACTGCTGAGGTAGCAAACCAAGCGAAAAGTGCATTTATAGCTAATATTAAGTCACGAACTCTGAACTCCTTTGAATGCAATTATTGGCTATAGTGAGCTATTAGCAGAAGAAATAATAGAATTACAAGATCAAGATTTGATTAATCATATAAACAAGATTCGTTCTGAGAGTAATAATTAGAGTAATAATTTACTCAAAATGATTCAAGAAATGGTAGTCCTGCATAGTAATGGTGAGGATATATATTTTTTAATTTCTTCCACACTCCCCATCTCCCCACACTCCCGGTGCTTCGTTTACCATTACTATACACCACCACCCAAGAAATTATTGATATTTCTAAAATAGAATCAAATCAAATGAAGTTATATTTAGAAGATTTTCACTTATCATTTTTAATTGATAGTCTTATCAAATCTGTGCAAGATTTAGTCAGAAAAAATGACAATATTCTCACAGTTTATGGAGTAGAAGATATTGGCATTATGTATGCATATCCGATTAAAGTGCAAAATATAATATCATATTTACTGAGCAATGCTGCTAAGTTTAAACATAAAGGTGAAATTACATTAAGAGTTAGTTGTCAAGGAGATGAAATTGTATTCTGTGTCACGGATAATGGTCTCGGTATGAGCTTAGATCAAATAAAGTATTTGTTTCAACCTTTCATACAAGCTGATGAGTTAACTACTCGTCAGTATGGAGGCACAGGTTTGGGATTAGTTATTAGTCAACGTTTCTGTGAAATGATGGGTGGGAAAATAACTGTTGACAGTAAAGTTGCTATAGGTTCGACTTTTACTGTTTATTTACCTATAGAAGTTGAAGATACCAACAGTAAAAATTTATTGGAGAGACAAAATACCTATCTGACTTAAGCAAACTGTCAAATTAAACTTGTAAAATTAAAATATTTTGCAACTTCAAGAAGTTCGCCATTAGTAAGTCTAATTTATTTACTAAAACACATTCAAATCCTACTTTAGTTGTAAAAAATTATCGGATAGTAAGATGTGTTGATTCGCAAAAAATATGTCAATTAAAAGCAATGGCAAACTTCAACATTGATTTTCCTATATCAAACTAAATATCTTAATTTTACATTTGATTCTAACCAGAAAAATTACCAATCCTAAACACATGGTAATATACTATCCAAATATTTCTCAAATTAAACATTAACAATGAAAAAGCTGAATTCTCAAGAGGAAAAATTCTACTACTTCGCTTATGGTTCCTGTATGTGTCCTACAGATTTGAAACGAACCTTGGGTGAAAATACTTATCCTTATGTAATAGGTCCAGCTAAACTAAAAGGATACAAAATCGGCTTTTATCGTTATTCAGCACTGCGTAAATGTGGAGCTTTAGATATCGTAAAAGACCCTAATAGTACAGTCGAAGGAGTGCTTTATAATTTACCTTTGAGATTAAGCGACCGCCTAGATCAAAGAGAAAGTGTAAAATTCGATTTCATCAAACAAATTCACTGCGGTGGTTATCGGCCAGAAATAATCGAAGTAGATAGTCAAGGTAAATTATATAGTGGGGTTCGTACCTATGTAGTTGTAGATAAATTACCCCAAGAATTAGCACCCAATGATTGGTATCTTAACGTCGTACTTCGAGGAGCGATAACTTGTAAACTTTCAGAAGAATACTGCTGGAAATTGTTTGAACATATGCACAATTTACAGCATCAACAAAGGCAACAACAGATACTAATGGCAGCTTAGAAAAAAATTAATCATGTCTAAAGAATTAGCTAATATTCAATAATTTATAGTTCAATATGCTTCAGTTGAAGTAGCACTCAGCACTCATCTAGCCTCTTGCGGAGGAACTCCGTTAACAGCCGTCAGCCTATTCTAGGTGTATAATCGGGAATTAAAACCCTTATACCATAACTTAGGAATTTTCGTCTTAATCTGAATTGTATTGATTTATAGTCAACTCATTGATGAAAAAACATAGTTACTAAAGGTAAAAAAATCAACACTATCCAACTCCAATACCAGTAATTGTTTTGCTGAACAGAAAAATCTGATTCTGTCAGTAAACCATCAATTCTTTCCATCAAACGGTTAGGAGGAGTTGTACAACTGAATGCTGCATAAAAATCTACAGTTGGAGTCACCCGATCACTAACCATTAGTAATAAAATTTCTGCCAATAATACCCCATCAACTTGTTTTTTCGCCCAACGGTCAGCACGCATTTCGCGGAGAGTCAAAAGTTCCTGCCAAAAACTATTAGTATTTGGCAACCAAAAAGTAACTCTACTTAACCAACCTAACCAGAAAAACCAAAAAGTATCTCGATAGTAATAATGAGCTTGTTCGTGAATTAAAACTGCATGAAGTTGCTCAGAATTTAGTGTTTTGATTATCCCCTGACTAACTACTAATTCAGGTTGCCAAAAACCAATTTGGGCACTAAATAAAATTGAATTATCAAGCAAACGTACTAATTTACCTTGAACTTTGATTTGAGGTAAATCATAAATCTTTTTTACTGACCACCAAGCTTGAGCAGCCAAAATTAAAATCAAAATTGCTGTCCATCCACAAAAGCCCCAAGCAAGTAAATAACTAAACCATCCAGTCGATAGCCCGAACATTTGGCCTTCAGGTCCCATACAAATAACTGCAATGGCTGTTGTGATTAACAGTAAAGGAGGAGAGACAAATAATAGCAGCGATCTCTGCCAACGTTCAGCCAAATTATAAGGGCCATCAACTTCAAATTGTCTAAGGCCAAATGCTAATCCTAAAGCTCCCAAAATAATAATTAGGTGCATTATTCCTCCTCCCTAGCTTTGCGTATCGCTTTTAGCTTTTGGGCGATCGCTTCTATTTGCTCCAAACTAGCAGAGTCCAAACTATCAGCAAAAGCGGCCACAATATCTGGGTTTCCCACAGCCAGAAATTGATTTAACTGTTTATGGGCCCGGAGAATATTAGCCTGCTCTGGAGAAATCAGAGGTCGCCAAACAAAAGCACGTTGACTATCGTCACACGAAAGCCAACCTTTTTGGGTTAGACGACGTAGAACCGTAGTCACCGAGGTATAGGCTAATTCTCGGTCAGGGTCAGAGAGAATATATTGATGTACTTGTTTAACGGTGACACAACCAAGTTCCCAAACAATATTTAAAATCTCTGTTTCCAGAGGGCCAAGAGACATTTGCCGGGGACGATAATCTGGTAGAGGGCTCATTACTTTATATTTGAATTTTTACTCAAAAGCAAAAAAGCTTAAATTTTTCTCACTTTTCTGTTAAATTATAGTGGATTAATAATATAATTAGATTTTGCGCTCAAAATAACTATATATTCTTAGACAGATGACAGATGTAGTTTTTAGATATAAAATATCACAAAATCTAGTTAGATTTATATGAAGCTGAATTTCAGCTTACACTAATGGTATCTAGAAATAAATCATAATAAAAAATCGGTAAGTGGGAAACCAGCCTGTTTTAACGGCTGGATGGAAACGATTCGACGGGTTTTAACCCGTAGCCAAAATTCGTGTTAGAATTAAATCTAAAGACACGAAGACCTCTGAATCATGGTGAAAGCCCGAGATCTAGTGGACGCTTCAGTTAAAGGGTAGCTAACCGAAAAGGTGGCTCGGTGCTTGCCAGCACTCTGTTTCCAGCCGTTAGACAGCACGTTGTACCTCTTCGCTGTGTGAATCACCCAACAAAATACTACAAAAAGTAGCCTCAATGGTTTTTGGCCGGAGAGAGTAGTGGCGATTGGCACCGTAAGCGTGAGCTGCTGCTGTATGCGTACTACGGTACGGTACTGGCAATGTGGCCGTTTCGATTTTTCGGGAACCGTGCAATGTGGAAATCGTGGTTTTAACCCGATTTACAGCTCCTCTGAAGAATCCACGCGACTTTAGTCCGTGGAGTGTCAAAT
>JASJEE010000218.1 GCA_030064835.1 Microcoleaceae cyanobacterium MO_207.B10
CTACCAAAGATTGCAAAGCTTGGAAAGCCCAGTCAGTAGGTTGGACATCTGATAACTGAGATACAGATGTCACTTGTCCCATGGGATCTGCTGGTTCTAACTCAGCTCCTGGTATTTGTAGGGAAGGGTCTTTGACTTTTTCCAAGCGACTATCATCTGGTGCTTCTACCTCTTGTGAGGCAGCATCATTTTCTACTTCTGGATTTGCAGCTACAGGTAACTGAGACGAATTTGCTGGGTAGTTAGTATTAGTAGTAGTTGTATTAATATTACCGTCTTGAGCGTTAGCTATTTGTTCTACAGAAACCTGATTAGCTAAAGCAGAATTAGCTATTAATAAGGCTATACCAAAAGCACCGGGAGTTTGCTTCAGAGCATTCAGGATTATTTTTGTCATGTCGATCTCTCCTCACACCAATTTTGATTAAGCTAGGAAACTAATTTAGTTTTTCTGAACAAGTCTACTGTATGAAGTAGATTGATATTTTGATATTTCTATTTCAATTTTCTTGAAGGAAACACAAGAGCTTAATGCTTTTAGCTAAGTGTTACTTGATTAATTGCTTGGGTAGATTTATTTCCCTTGCTAGAGAATCAAGTTAGTTGATTTTCTCAGCAGTTATATAGCATAAATAAATAGTGGCCTTCCTTCTATAGAAAAAAATTATTCCTAGTAATTTTTAGCACAACTTATCCTAACAAACGGAATTGTAATTTGCCCTTTACTTGAGCAGGTAATCCAGGGAATTATATCTACAATCCATTGTTATTAGCCCCTATAGTAATTTTGCATAATATAATTTGGACAAAACTATATTTTTTAATTCACAGGGTAGCACTTCTTACACCATAGTGCAACTATATTATTTATTAGAATATTTGATGCAATTTGAGAAAGTCTTTAACCCTTGATTTTTAATAAATTTATAAACATACCCCTTAGGCTTTAATCAGCTCTCTTAGAGGCTAGCTAAGGGGTATATAATTTATCATCCTTTAACAATTTATGATGAAAAATGTTTGGCTATAACTAATTCCATTTCTAGGATTATGGAATCTGAATTAACCAATTGATTTACTACTTTTAACCAATTTTTTAGAACCTAAATTGGGTTCTAACTGTGCCTACCCAAAGAGTATCATTATTCTCAATGTGATTGGGATTTGTAATCACAAACATACCAGGAGTAATGGCAATATAGTCGTTAACTTGGAAACGATAAAAAGCTTCTATATGTATAGAAGTATCATCATCTTTGAGGTCATCATCGTCACCACCATCAGTAATAATTGGTGGAACACCAACAATAATACCCCCAAGACTTCCCTCCTTAAGCAAGTCGGGGAAAGCTAAGGTTAAAGCACCTGTGAGAATAGTGATATCATCATCATCACTCTCGTCTTCTGGACGTGCAAATGATGTACCAGCCCAACCACCGATTTGAAAGCCATCAGTAACTCGCCATTGGGCCTCAAAGTTAATATTGTCTGCTGTAGTTCGTCTGCCATCAAAAGGATCTCTGGCTTTGAAACTACCTGTACTTCCGGTGAGGTTCACATCTCCTTTCGGGTGGTAAGCACGCACATAACCTACCTGAAAAGCCAATCGATCATTTGGCTCAATGGTAAACTGGCCAAATCCACTGTGGGCACCGTTAAAGATACCTTTACCTTCTTGAGGATCTTCGGGATCTGGTGCACCATAACCTACTGTCACCTGAATCGCATCATTGAAAGCGTAGGCAAATCTGACACCAGCATCAGAAGGGGCCCGGTAGAAAGTAGGATTAAATCGTCCAAACCTGGAAATAGAACCACCACCACTGCTCTCAAAAGGTGTTATCGGTTCCACAAAGTTATCAACACCATAACCTTGAGCCGCTAGTTCTACCTCCCCTTTACCATTCAGTACAGGAAAACGATAAGCCAGTTTATTAATCTCAAATGCATTATCAGGGTCATCATCTGTAGCGAGACGAGTCATCAGGGTATTTGTGAGGTCTCGACCGCTATAGTTAGGAACGTTACGAGCTTGCAAACGAGTTCTTAAACGGTCTTTCCCTGTAAAACTGGTATCAAAGTTGAGACGAACCCGATAAGCAAGGGTTGTCTGGGTGTTGTCACTTTCTCCCTGGGCTAATCCACGACCGCCAGCTTTTTCTCCCCAGGTATCACTTAACCAAAACAGTACCTCACCATTTAGTTTAGTAGTGGTAGAGAACTGATTGGTTTCTAGTTCTGCTGTTCTAGCTTCGAGAGAATCAACTCGTCCTCGCAAAGCAGCTAATTCAGCAGCAAACTCTTCTTGGAGTCTTTGCAACACTGCTAAATCTTCCCTAGTAACTAGGTCTGCAGTGGCAGCAGCAATTAATTCTGTCATTCGGTCTAGACAAGAATTTAAACCTGCTGCAAACTCATAACGGGTCATTGCCCGATTACCCTTATATGTGCCATCTGGATAACCAGCTATACAACCATAGCGCTCTACCAGGGATTGTAGGGCTTGGAAGGCCCAGTCAGTGGGTTGGATATCAGATAACTGAGTTACAGAAGTTACCTGATCCATTGAGTCTCCGTCTTCCAAGTCTGATACCCCTACTGGTTCCAGTGAGGGGTCATCCATTGGCATTGGCCGAGTATCAACAATTTGAGCTATCTCAAAAGAAGTATTTCCTTGAGAGTTTTGGAGTAAGTTCTGGGTTACAGACTCTTCTCGAGTTATTTGATTTTTTACAGGAGTCTCAGCAGCGATCGCCGAGCCTGCCATCAATAATGCCACACTTAAAAGGCTAGGACTTTGCTTAAAAGTGTTCCAGAGAATTTTTGTCATATTTATCAATCCTCACACCAATTTGGACTGAGCTAGGTAATACCTAACTCTTGATTAAAGTGAAGTACGATGGGCAACATACCTTTCGCTTCCCAGGCTCAATCCTTAACTGGACTGATAACATACACGATGTACTACCTTTATGGGCAATCACCCCTTTGCGTGTATTTCCCGTGGGCGTAAATTCCCGTTCTCCAAACGGTACTAGAATGATTTTTTAGCAAATATGTTCCTATAATGTGGGAAAGTATTTTGGTACTGACCGTTCTACTAAACTTACCCAAACTTACCCAAAACATATTTTGAGCTTTGGAGCTAGCTTCCTGCTTCATTGAGAATCACTGACCGCAGTCTGTAACTTTCTTCTCTCCACAGGCTTAAAATCGGTTAGAATTCCACCTACTGATCTAAATAGTTTTCAACCACAAAGGAACGTTAATTAATGATCAAGACTACAAATCAAATATTTTGTTTTGCAAAACAATTAAAGATTTGGATTAGTCTTAACATTTTTTTGCTCTTAATTTTACATGGTTGACTGCCTCGTTAGCTTGACAGTATTCAGAAATTGATTTGGTAATTAACTGCTGCTGTAACTACATTTCCAGCCTTTGGTACAGGCGTGAGGATGTATCTCAAGAACCAGCTAAACTGTTTTTTTTTTCTGAAATACCATAATTTAGTTATTTTGTCTATAGTATTTTTGTATGTTTTTACAAAAGGGAAGTAAAATTACAAGGTTGAATTCGTTTCAGAACTTAGATTTTAAGGACAGAAAGTCTGTACTCTGGTTCTAAATGATCGGAATTAAGGGCTTGTGCCAGATTTTACACCTAATTTGACATTTTGCAACATGATTTTAACTTGAGATTTTTCGGAAAACAAGCTATAAAGCAAGATGGGAAAGGGGATTAGAAGCAACTGGCAGTTAAATATAAAATTAAGATAATTAAGTTAATTAGAAAATCATTTTTAGATAACTACCAGGTTTTGCCGATATATAACAGTTTGGGAATTTTTCTGAAATGACCAGGCGGGAAGTCCCGCGCTCTCCATCCCCCCTAACCCCCCGCGTGAAAGGGGGGAGGGGAGCGTCCTATGGGAAAGCCGGGCTCCGCGTGTGTGGTTCGTCCTGATTTTATCTACTATTATAGATATTGACAATTACAAATATTGTCACTATAATTAACATCTTTTGTTATCAACACAGGGGGAGGACATCACCTCACACGAAACAGCGGTCCGGGTTTCCCAGACGGAAGAATCCCGCTTTGTCGCGGAGTGCGCAACGTCGGGAGTATGTCAAATCACCTAAGTAATAGCTGTCGAGTCTAAGCGACGAATAGCTACGACTGAAGGTTTCGGAGAATCATTAACTTTTTTACTGGGCCAGTTGGAACCAATGGGGACTTTCCGGTTTTGGATGAATTCTCGGCCATCTGTAGTTTTCATTGCTAACTGACGAGTTTCGGAGGCCATATTCTGCCGAATGCCATGATATTCTCCGGGATGCTGAATGGCCACAAATAAAGTTTTCTGGTCTGGGGTAAAAAACGGCCCACAGGTTTCTGATTCCATTGGGGCAATGCCAAATAAATAAGCTTCTCCTGCATTTGGTCCGGAAGTGGGAATGTACCAAATTGAATTATTACCGAACAAACTACAAAGATTAGCTTGGTCGAGTGGTTTGCCATCCTTACCAATTCTGTTTTGGGGAACTTCGCGATTGTGCTTACTGGTACTAATATCTGTTACGATCCATAAGTTACCCTTGGCATCAAACTCTATATTGTCGGGATTAGAAAAACCTAGTCCACCTGCTGTGGGTTCGCCCCCAGTAGCAAACATCTGCCAAGTAAATTTCATGGCATCTGGTTGATTATTATCTTCGGTTAAACGCATAATCCAACCATATTCATAAGCTTCACCATCGGGACCTTTAAATATCCGTTTGTCTGGACTGCCATCGGAACTACTGGGATATCCAGAGGTAAAGGCGATAAATAAAGTACCATCTTGCGCAACTTGAGTATCTTCGGGACGCGCGGTGCAGGTAATACCTACTGCATTAGCGGCTAGATGTGCGTCAATGAGAATAGCTCCTTGTTTTTCTTGAGCATTTCCTTCGTATAAGTCTGCGAGAGTCTGATATTTTTGTTTGAAGTCTTCTATATCTTTAGGGGTTGTAGCTTTGAAGCTACCGCCGTCAGGTCTTTTGGGGAGATTTATCATCCCATTAACATGAACATCTGGTAAATCTGGGTTGACGGGAGTATCTGCTTTGAGGGGAACCCAACTACCGGTGCCATCCGGATTGAATTTTGCCCCGTATAACATCCCATCGCTCAAAAGTTGAGAGTTAGCTTTATCGGTGGGTTCTTTAACTATATCTTTACTGACAAATTTGTATAGATGACCGCTACGGCGATCGCATCCGGAATAAAAAGCTAATGGTTTTCCTGCTTCTGCTCTGATACCTACTGCTTCGTGACGATAACGCCCCAACCATGTATGTTTTATACCATAATCATCGGGATTAGCTGGGTCTACTTCTACCATCCAACCATATTTATTACCTGCTAAACCAAAAACACTTCCTAAACCTACTACTCCCTCTTCACCAATGAATAGAGGGTTATTACTGGGTTGATAGGATGTACCATCTGGATAGACACTTTCTTCTACATAACTTTGAAAGTTTTCTTCTGCGCTGAAGACAGTTCCCCAAGGTGTTGTTCCTCCTGCACAGTTGGCAAAACTACCGATAATTTTATCGCCTAAATTATCTTCATAACCTTTACCTTTTTCTGTTTTATTAAATACTGCTACTGCTGGTCCTGTTGAGTTTAAATAACGCCCGTCTTCTAATCCTGAAATTCCTGTAATTCTGCGGTCAAATTCTGAATTTGTTCTTACCCATTTTCCGTCTGGTTCGCGACGCAAAGAAATTACTCCTATTCCCATATCAATCATTGCTTCTTTAGCAATTTCTCGAATTTGTTTTTTTAAGGGATTTTCATCTGTTAGTTCTTGAAAATCAATCACCTTTTCTCCTGCGAATTTTAGTGCTTTTATTACTTCAAAAAAAGGCAATGATTTTCCCATAACTTTTTGATAAGTTGCTATCCAGGGCAAACCACTAATATATTCAAAGTTTATGGTTAGTAAACCTTGATTTTCTCCTGTTTCAAGATAAGAGAGATAATCGTTATTGTAGCCAAAACGTGAATCACCGATTTTGTCTCCCCAAGAGCCAATAATATCGTAAGTAAAACTTTCTGGAAGTATTAGATCGTCTACTATTTCGTAGTTACTATAAGTTTCTATTTGTGGATTTGATGAAGTATTACTGATTGGTTGTATTTTGTCTGTACTGAATTCTTGATTGTTAGTGAATAAAGGCATTGGGCCTTTGACTGGTTGGAAGTTAATATTATTGGTATAGATGCTAGTTGTAGGAGATTTTGTGATTTTTCCAGTAGGAGATTTTTGTTCGCAGGAACTGAGGGCTATTGTTCCTGCACTAGCGCCTAAGAATAGCAGAAATTCTCGTCGTTTGATTGTCATAGCTTAAGCAATATTTTTAACTGGCTTTGTCTTTAATATTGTAGATTTTTTTGACAAAGTTAGTTAAGTTAGCAATTACACTGCTTGATAATATTTGAGTTTGTCTTGATTTTCTATCGTATTAATTTGGCAAAATAATATTACAAATAATTTAGTCAACTAAAATGATTTAAGTTCAGATATAGCAATTCCCATATTTTTGAGGTACGCTCATTTGTTTGTTTGAGGGAACAGGGAAAAGGAAATAAAAGACAAAAAGATAACTGTACCTCACGAGCTTGAGAAACGCTATATTTATTTACAGCGCTTTTCATGTTAGTAGACCACAGTAGGGACGTTCCATGGAACGTCCCTACAAGGTTTTGGTTGTGACGATGTGGTTTATCAATCTGAAAAGCACTGTAAGGGAATGGAATTATTTTAGACTAAACAATAATTATACTAGCTATAGTATTCCTCAGCGTGGTTGTGAAAAATATCCTAGAAAAAGGGAACAGGAAACAGAGGTCATTTCAGTTATCAGTTAACAGTTATCAGTTATCAGTACCTCTGGAATAAGGAGGCTTGAAATTTGGAATATTCTCTTTTTTTATCCCCTTACAGCGCTTTTCGCTCTTGAGGAACCACATCTCCATAACCGAAACCTTGTAGGGACGTTGCATCCAACGTCCCTACTGTGGTCTACTGAAATGAAAACCGCTGTAAAATGGGAGGCGCATACCCATAATTTTTCGTTAAGAGTTTCAGGGTTTTTATCTATTTTTTGATTTGTTACAAATAATTTAGGATTGCTATATTTCTATTTCTATTTCTATTTCTATTTCTATTCACTACTGAATTTTTAATAGGGAAGTTGTATGCAACATCCCTACACGGTTTTGTTTATGGCGATTGTGTGAAATATAGCGGTTTTCGGTCTGGTGAGGTACATCAACGATCCTCCTAAATCCCCCTTAAAAAGGGGGACTTCCAGTTCCCCCCGCATATCCCCCTCCCGTCCCCCTTGGGAAGGGGGAAGCCAGAGGATACTGCGCTTTTTGTTAAACGGGGGTTAGGGGGGATCTCCAGCCCTTTACCTCACTAACCTGGGAAATGCTATAACTAACCAAACCGATATCCAAAACCTCTAACTGTAATTACATATTCTGGTTTACTAGGGTCTAATTCTAGCTTCTCCCGTAACCAACGAATATGAACATCAACAGTTTTACTATCACCAATAAAATCAGGTCCCCAAACTTTTTCTAATAACTGTTCGCGAGACCAAACTCGCCGTGGATAACTCATAAAAGTTTCAAGTAAGCGAAATTGTTTGGGGGAAATTTTCACTTCTTGATCTCTGACGGTAACTCTGCATTCTTCTGGATAAAGAGCAATATCTTTATACTTGATCATCACTGGTTGAGGGACTTTCCCTAAAAGTTGACGACGCATTAGAGCTCGACAACGAGCCATGAATTCCCTCATCCCGAAGGGCTTAGTTAAGTAATCATCTGCTCCAGCTTCCAAATAGAAAGCACAGTTACCAGCACTACCTCTTGCTCCTAAAATCATAATTGGTATGGAGTTGCCTTGATGTCTTAACATCCGAGATAAATCTAAACCATTAACCGAATCAACAATTAGAAGGTTAAAAGCTTTTTCACATTGAATTGATGAATATTTCTGAACTGTGGGAATAACACTTCGCCCATCTGGAGCAATAACTACTTCATAACTCTGTTCTTGTAGGGCTAAGGCTAACATATCCCGAAATAGTTCTTCAGTGTCTAATAATAATACTTTACTACTTATTTTCAGGGCAGACCTGGAAAGATTTTCACTTAAATCTGGGGAGAACATAAATATCGCTTTTGATTTTTTTGATGGTCAATCATTAATTTTTTCTGGCGAAGTAATTTACGCGATCGCTAATTTCTACTTAATAAAGTCGATTAAATTACTTATGAATTAATTAATTTTTAACCATCCCACTGCCAAAAGCACAGGATTTTTTTCCCATTGATACAAAGCGTTCTGACTTTGAAACATTGCTACTGCTGTAGTAACAATCCCGTGGTTTTTGATATAGTCAGACTTATGGTGTTTTCTGGGGATAAGTTTTAGCTTAGTAAGCATTGCCCACTTCCATTTAGCATTGTTGTGCTGAATACAAAGCTTAGATGCCCTCAATCATATGGGAGCTAGGTTAATGAAAAGTTAAATTTTGGTTATTAAAAGGTTAAATTATTTATTTCCAATAATTTTAATATAAAAGATGTAAATATTGACAACTATATTGTATAATTAAAGTTTTTATAATAAAAAAATATTAGCTTTTTTGAAAAATTTGTCAGAAATCCGGGTGATGTTCTTGATTTTATGAAAGTCAAAAGTTTGTCCCTGCGGAGTCGGTAGGGTCTATTTATTGTCACGCTTAGAAAAAAGGAAGTGTGGGAAGTACAGGACTCAAAAAATATAGGGTGGCAAATATTCTCTGACGATAAAGAATTAGCCCTGCGCGGAACCGGGGGTTGAAGTAGCACTCAGCAAGCGGCTTGCTGAGGAACTGGGTTATCAGCTTCTCAAGATATATAATGAACAATTTAAACCCCCATAAAAGGCACACCACTAATTTTTCAAATCATGTTGCTACATTTAAGTACCTGGCCTGAAGTTGAAGCATATTTGAAGCAATCCCAAGGAATAATTTTGCCCATAGGTTCCACCGAACAGCATGGCCCTACAGGCTTAATTGGCACGGATGCTATTTGTGCCGAAGTTATTTCTAAGGGTGTAGGAGAAACTACTCAGGCATTGGTGGGACCAACTATCAATGTGGGGATGGCCCTACATCATACAGGTTTCCCAGGTACCATTAGTCTCCGTCCTAGTACAATGATTCAGGTGATTCGTGACTATATAGTTTGTTTAACTAGGGCAGGATTTACAAAATTTTTCTTTATTAATGGCCATGGAGGTAATATTGCGACTCTCAAGGCTGCTTTCTCGGAAACCTATGCTCACTTAGCAGATTTAAACATTGCTAATGCTGACCTGGTTAAGTGCAAAGTCGGAAATTGGTTTATGTGCAGTTCAGTTTATAAACTAGCTAAGGAGTTGTACGGTAACGAGGAAGGTTCTCACGCGACGCCTAGTGAAGTAGCTTTGACTCAGTATGTTTACCCAGAAGCTATTAAGCAGGCCCCCCTATCTGAAGATGTAGCTCGTGGCTATCCTATATATAGTGCTGCTAATTTTCGTCGTCAATATCCTGATGGCCGAATGGGTTCAAATCCTGCTTTGGCAACTCCTGAACATGGTAAGCAGTTTTATGAGTTGGCAGTAAAGGATCTAAGTAATTCTTACTTGGAGTTTGTCAATAGTAATTAAGTCTCTGGGATAGGAGTTGAAATAGCGATTAGCTAATCAGCAATAAGTAACCAGCCTTTCTCAGACATAGCGTGATGGTTGAAAATGTGGCAGAAGTTAAAAGAACGCTGGCTTCATTCATTAAAAAACTAGGAGTTGACTATTGAGAACTGACTGCTGACTGCTAATAGCTGAATGCTTACCACAGTTTTAGATGGGTAACTCCACTACAACCTACTAGACCGACACAACTAATTTGGTGCCCTGGGACGGATTGTTAAATTTCTAGTCATAGTAAAGATTGTAGCTGTCTAACACACCCTACTGGACTGTTTCAGCTAAAACTGTGCATTAGGGAGTAGGGGAGTAGGGGAGAAAGATTGTTGTTGGGTTTTTCCGTTGGAAATGCTCCGCAAACGTCCCATGCTGCGCAATGAATCGCGCAAACAACCCAACCTACATCTATTGCAAGATTTAAGATGAAACAGTCCACTACTGCCGTGTCAAGCTTGAAAATGTGGATTAAAAACCTAACCCCCCAACCCCGTTCCCTGCTAGCGTTGGGGGGGATTTCTCCCCTCTCCTGCGAGGAGAGGGGTTAGGGGAGAGGTCTTCGCTTGTTGCTCGCTCCTAACACACCATTTCAAGCTTGACGCGCTACTACGCTATTGCACTATTTTAGATGTGTCAGTCCACTACTGGGCTGTTTCAACTAATTTAGTGCTAGAAGAGTGTGGGAAGTGTGGGAAGATTAATCAACCCAGAAATTACAGCGCTTTTCATCCGAGTAGACCACAAGGTCAACCAAAGATTCTTGGGGCCGCAGTTGAGTCCCAAATCTACAACCTACAACCTAACTTTTTAACTGTGGTTTATCAATATCAAAACTGCTCTCAAGAACATTTAAACTACATAATTTTTGAGCTATTATCTTTACCTGCTGTAAATAACTACATAAATTTATATATTCAATGCTCTAAATCCGGGAATTTAAGTTAATATGGTATTCATAAATCTGAATAATTTCTAGAAGCAAAATCGCCACATATAAACAGTAAATTAGTACACAAGAACAGAATATATATTACTTTTAGATCACTTTCAAACCACTTGTGACCTAAAAGTTTCCCTTTGAAGCATTACTTTATTATTACTGACAGAAATAAGTAATTCCCCTAATCTAAAAGTATGGAGAAGAAACAAATAACTCCTTTCCAAAATGCAGATAGAGGTTTAGAGGTCAAGATTGTGAATCACCAATTAAAAGTTTCCCTAGCAGGTATTTTAGCTACAGTTGGTTTCTGGGGTTTCATTCCTCAAACCGAAGCTAAAGCAGAACAGTTAAAAACTCGTGACAAAGTAGTATTTACTTGTGTCTCAGTTAATCCTGCAGAGAATCAGTACGCTACTGTTCCTCAAATAGTTCGTGAAACAGTTGATACAACTGAGCCAGGACTTTTAGGTGGATATCCAGTTGTGAAACGAGAAGTTATTCAAGTTTCTTCCAAGCCAATGATTGTTTGGGCTGCAACTCTCTCTTCCGATCATCCCAAAGGAGCTTATACACCTGACCGTCGTTGTCAAGCAGTTAGCACTCGTCTAACTAATCTTGCTTATTCCTTGGGAATGCAAACTTTTGCAGATATCAGCAATATTGGAGTTGTTAACCATGAGCAAGTGGTTTACGTTTCTCCTGAGCAAGAAGCTGATTTTGATAATGTGGTCTTCACATTAAAGCCAGAAAATCGTGAGAAAACTGAAGAAATTCTAACTCAGTTTAAAGATTTCGGACAAGGAAATGCTAGTGACGAGCCTATCTACGAATAAGTTGTATTAGCTTTAGAGGTTGAGGGAATAACTCAATAAATCAATTTCCCTCTTCACTCCTTTTTTCTGATTTCTCAAGTTCAATGAAATAAATTTTTTCCTGTTGAGTAAGGTGGTTAAAAGAAAAATTTTTCCGAGTTTTTCTGAACACAAAACCTGCTTCAATCTGTAGATAATAGTAAAGATATTTTGTTCAGACACGAATACTAAGTTTGTGTCTGTTTTAAGCACTTGATATTTTAATTTAAACTTCAATTTAATTAATCAAATACTCTTGACATTAAGGTACATCTAACAAAATAATTTAATTAAGAGATTATAAATAACGCTTCGGCGTTAACATCTCAAAAAGTCAATTACTAAAGAAAAAAATTTCCATTTATCAAGAGGAAGACAAGATGAAAGCTGCAACTACTAAGACTGTTTTGACGGCAACAATAGCAATGGTTTTCACGGTAAGTCTCACAGCTAGTCCTACAAAAGCTCAAGAAAAATCAACAACTAATGGTGGTCTCTCCTCACAAGAATTGTTGAGTAATAATGCTAAGAGCTTGTCTAATGATAGAAATATGAGCTTAACTCAAGAATCTCCAAATAGAGGTAGAAATGGCTATTCTCAAGGTGAACTAGATACAGTGACAAACAATATTAACTTACAAATGCAGAAAGGTAGAACTCCAAAATGGAAAAGTGAGCAAAAATGGTTTGATGAAAAATGGGATTCTCTTGTAGAGTTTTAGCAAGTTCTATTTTTAGTTAATTGAGGATTTTATAGGCAGGAATACCCCAACTCAGAGATTCCATTTTTTTGAACTGCTCAACTGATGGTTGAGAGCCATCTGCAAAACTAAATGCTCCAATACCAGCGATCGGATATTTTGACCGCCCATTAATCCCAATTAACTCACCTTTATCGTTGAACATTGGCCCACCACTCATGCCACTTTTTATATCATTGGTATAACCTAATTGATATCCTTGGCTGAGGGTGCGGTTAGGTAACATTTGTACATAGCCAGAAGTTAGTTGAAAAGCTTGACTTCCCCAAGCACGGGTACTAGTCATTGTTAGGGAGTCTGGTTGATGCCAGTTGGGAAACCCTGCAGCAAAAACACTTTCTCCGACTGAAAGCTGACTACTATCTGCAATTTTGACAACTTGATATGGGCGATCGCTGGTAAATTGCAGTAAGGCCATATCGAGATGACCTATGTGTGGAGTGGAAACTAAGGTCGCTTGATGAGTCATCCCATCTCCGGTCATCACTGGGTAGAGTTGAGTCGAGTTGTTATCTATTACATGATTATTTGTGACAATAGTATAGGTATTTCCTACTTGCTTGATAATTACTCCAGAGCCAGCACTATTATCTGTAAAAATTCTCACAGTAACTTGTTTGGCAATGTTGGAAACTAAAGATGGAAATTGTTGTGAATCTACTGCATTTGGTTTTGTGTAATAAGCAGAACTTTCAGTAGGAATTTGGGAGTAAGCACTAGGTACAAATGTTGTCAGACAAAATATTGAAGCTCCCAAGATTTGATGACTTAACTTGATGATTGATTTATTCATTTTCTTACTATTAAAATTTGTGGAAAAAAAGATATAAGTTTCGCTTTCACCACTCAATTTATTTCAATAAGTTTGAACTAGTAGTGATCGACTCGCACTTTAGTTTGTGATGCAGGTCGTTGCTGATTTTTTTATTTATGCAAAAATTAGCGTTAGTAGTTTTTAATTACTAGCGAAACTTTGCTGCAGAGGTAGAAAAAATCTATTGCTAAAAACAGCTAAGATCATTTCAGTTCTCAGTTCTCAGTTCTCAGTTCTCAGTTCTCAGTTTTCAGTTTTCACTTGCCTCAGCAATCAGGAGGCTTGACATCAGGAATATTCTCTTTTTTGGCGTTGGTAAATCAAGATATGAAAGCTAATTTTATTTGGGAAAAATATAAAATGCTTTTAAGTTAAGAGTTACACCATTATTATTAATGCGTAATCATAACCAAAATCACCAAAGCCTCTTTGTTTTATCCTCTTAAAAGGGGGAGGCGCATACCCATAATTTTTTGGTAAAAAGGCAAAGTTGTGAATTTATGGTTGATAGTGATTTTTCCAGAGCTTCACAAAATGTTAGTTATTTTATGTCTCCATTAATTAGAGCTTGCTGATTAAGTACAAAAGGATTTAAAGATAAAGGCTTTAGGCTTTATTTTGGGAAAAAAGTGCAAATTCAGCCAATCCTAATTACTTCTAACTATGTCTAAAAGTGGCTGGCTTTATTAAAAGTTGTAAAGCTATCTCAGGATAGATATTTATAAACTTCTGCCTAATTACACAATAATCAGTAATTTAGCTACTGCTAAACCTTAACTTTCTCAGCAAAAGTTAGAAACGAGAACTGATTTGGTATTTTACAGTATAAATGTCATTTAAACACACCATCGGCATAAAAATTTTGCAAATTATTTTGTAGCGTTTCTCATCTGGCCAGTAATCATACTGATGGAAATATTTCTGTTGAGTCAAAGTGAAGTGAAAATCAAATATTTATGAAGACATTTAATTTGCAGAAACTATCTTATACCAAACTGATAAATGTTGGCTACAAATATTATCAATCTTGGGTGTAGG
>JASJEE010000219.1 GCA_030064835.1 Microcoleaceae cyanobacterium MO_207.B10
TTGACCGAATAATTAATAATTAATAATTATTAATTAAATAATTCAGCATGATTAGCCAACCCTTTCAAGGGAAAACATTAACGAAGTCAGAAGTCAGAAGTCAACCCACCCCTAACCCCTCCTGGGAGGGGAAATCATCAGAAGTTGTTTTTGTAACGGCGATTTATGCCCCGCTCCAAAAACATTTCGCCTTAAAAGGCGGGGTTTTATACCCATTTTTTTGATAATTTTTTCTCCTTATTGGTCAATCCTCTGCCTAAAAGGGAGAGGTAATTATCAATTATCAATTATCAATTAATGAATGTAACGACCTTTTTTTAATTTCGTATTATAGTATTTAACTAGATAGCTACTGAAGCGAAAATCCGATTCATAATCCCCTTTATTTAGAACCTTATAATCCTCTAAAGTCAAGCTATATAGCAATTATGGAAAAATATATAATTTCTAGGATTTGCAGACCTAAGATTCTCAGCTTTTTTACATTTTTAGAATAAAAATAGTGCAGTTCATTATGACAAACCGTCAAATCTTAAAAAAAACTATGTCACCTTAAATACATGAGTTTTTAACTTTCATCAAAAAAAAAGAATCAAGTATTTTTCTATGAAAATTGTGAGTATTGATACGGTTAAAAAGAGATATATTCTTTAAATTCGAGTAGAACGTTATGAGAAAAAGTTGATGAAAATATTTGTCTGAAGTAACTCGTAAAGTTTAAATTTTTTTTCACGCATATCTAAATCTACTTAAGGAGAAGACTATGTGGGAGTATCTACCACCTTTAAATGAACACAATTTACCCTATCCAGATACAATACATCCCATCGTTGTCCACTTCGTAATAGCGATGGTATTATTTGCCTTCCTATGTGACATTATTGGTTATTTCAGTCGTAATTTTCGTTTATATGAAGTAAGCTGGTGGAATATGTTTTTTGCCACCATTTCTATTTTTATTGCCATAATATTTGGTCAATACGAAGCAGGTCTGGCACAACCTTATGAAGCAGTTCAACCTGTCCTAAATTTACATACATTAATTGGTTGGTCTCTCTCAGGAATCATCGCTGCTCTGACTGGTTGGCGTTATGTGATTCGTTCTAACAACACAGAAAAATTACCGATCCCATATCTGGGATTAGGATTGGTATTAGTAGGGATAGTGTTTTTTCAAGTCTACCTGGGAGATAAACTGGTTTGGGTTTATGGATTACACACAGTACCAGTAGTGGAAGCAATAAAGGAGGGAATTTTACAATGAACCCGGAATTAATAGATAGTTTGAGTGCGCAACTTGGAGCAAATGGTCTTCCCTACGCTATTCCCATTCATCCGAATTTAGTTCATCTGACTCTAGGTCTGTTTATTATGGGGATTGGTTTTGATATTGTTGGTATATTGTTCCCTCTACAAAAACCATTCCTCAAAGTTTTAGCGATATCTGCGACTCGTTCCAACTTTTTTGATGTAGGTTGGTACAATATGTTGGCCTCATCAATTATCACATTTTTCACGGTAGCAGCAGGATTTTATGAAATTATGCTAGCAAAACCATCCCCTGAACTCAAAAGTGTTTGGGGTTTAGGAGCAATGGATACGATGCTGTGGCATGGAGTTGGTGGTGTCTTGCTATTAGCGATGATTGTGGGAATGACGATTTGGAGAGGATTTCAACGTTATATTTTTTCTAAGGATAAACTTCTAGAAGTGCAATGGAGTTATTTAGGAGTTGGTTTATTCATCATGTTTATTATGTACGTTCATGGTACTTTGGGCGCACAGTTAGCTGCGGAATTTGGAGTACATAATACTGCTGATGCTTTGCTAGAATTAGGCAAAGATCCTAATGTTGTCCTCAAATAATTTTATACCGTTTCACGGAAGTCAAAAGTCAAAAGTCAAAAGTCAAAAGTAAGATTTTATAGACTTCAAACTTTGACCATACAGCAATTTCAGGAAATTATTTCACATCTAAAGCTCAAAACTATTTGTGAAATCTTTAAAGTGAATTGGTATAAGTTTCTAGCAAAATTATTACACATCCTATTAGACATCTCCAATAATCAAAAATAAAATCAATTATCGCCAAGAAATAATCAATTCTTTCCCCCTACAGAGTAGGGACGTTGCATGCAACGTCCCTACCTATTGGAGAGGTCTATTGACTACCCATTCCCTATTCCCTATTCCCTATTCCCTATCTCAATATTGATATGAAAATCCGCACTATTTTAACCTTGGGAGCGATCGCTCTGGTTTTAGCTGCTGTTAGTTTTTGGATCGGGCAACTCTCCTACTCGTGGTTGCCAGTTCAAGCTGCAGCAGAATCTATATTAATTGATGAGTTATTTAGTTTTCTGGTAACTCTTGGTAGTTTCATATTTTTGGGTGTAACTGGAACTATAATGTATTCCGTTATTTTCCAACGTGCTGCCAAATATGACTATAGCGACGGACCTCATATTGAAGGTAACGTCACCCTAGAAGTTGTTTGGACAGCAATACCAATTTTTCTCGTATTTTGGATTGCTGCTTACAGCTACAATATCTATGAAAAAATGGCAATTCAGGGACCAATGGAATTAGTGCATTTGCATACACCATTAGAAATGGAATCAGCTTATGCAACTCCATTAGAAACTGTAACTGAACCTGTAGAAGAAATCGAAGTCTTTGCCAAACAGTGGTCTTGGGTATTCCGCTATCCAGAAAATGGGGTAACTAGCACCGAACTGCACTTACCTGTAGATCGGCGCGTGCGGGTAGCATTAAATTCACAAGATGTGCTACATGGATTTTATATTCCAGCATTTCGACTAAAGCAAGACATTATTCCCAAGCACCCAATAGATTTTGAATTTACTCCCATCCGGGTTGGCAAATATAGTCTGACTGATTCTCAATATAGCGGTACTTATTTTGCCACAATGGCAGCAGATGTAGTTGTTGAATCTCCTCAAGATTACGAAAATTGGCTAGCAAAAGCAGCAAATACCAAACTATCTCCAGCCAAAAATCAGGCACAGACTGAATATATTCAAAAATTAGAAGCTCCAGTAAAACCCGGTTGGCCTTCAGTTATACCTGCTGCACCTCCTATTGTTAATTATCATAAGAGTTAGACAGTAGGGAGTTGATGTAGGTTGGGTTGACGTTCAGGAAACCCAACATCCTAGAGACATTGTGTAACGTAGGTTAGGTTTAAATCAAGGACACCCCACATGATCAAGACGTTATGTTGGGTTGCGCTGTCGCTTTTCATGTCGCGCAGCGAAACCCAACCTACAAAAGTTTTTAATTAAGGAAAAAAAATATTCTATGACAAACATAACAATCGAAGGCACCGGTGATGCCATAGAAAAACCAGAACACGAACCGCCCAACTGGCGACGATACTTTAGTTTCAGCACAGACCATAAAGTTATCGGTATTCAATACCTAGTCACCTCCTTTATCTTCTTCCTAGTAGGTGGAATATTTGCAATGGTGATTCGGGGCGAACTGATGACAGCAGAATCAGACCTCGTAGACCGCACTATTTACAACGGAATGTTCACCATGCACGGCACAGTCATGCTGTTTTTGTGGACGTTTCCATCTTTAGTAGGTCTGGCAAACTATCTCGTCCCCATAATGATCGGAGCGCGAGACATGGCATTCCCTCGTTTGAATGCTGCTGCCTTCTGGATGGTACCAGTAGTCGGTATCCTAATGATGGCTAGTTTCTTTGCTCCTGGTGGACCTGCTCAAGCAGGTTGGTGGTCATATCCTCCCGCGAGTATCCAAAATCCTACAGGTAGCGTAATTAACGGTCAGGTAATATGGATTCTTGCCGTTGCCATTTCCGGTGTTTCCTCCATTATGGGGGCAGTTAACTTTGTCACAACTATTGTGAGAATGCGATCGCCAGGGATGACATTTTTCCGAATGCCAGCTTTTGTTTGGACTGTATTTGCAGCTCAAATTATTCAATTATTCGGACTGCCAGCACTAACAGCAGGTGCGGTGATGTTGTTATTTGACATTACAATGGGAACTGGATTTTTCAACCCTGCTAACGGAGGCAACCCAGTTTTATTCCAACACTTTTTCTGGTTTTATTCCCACCCTGCGGTTTACGTTATCATTCTACCTATTTTTGGTATTTTTTCAGAAATATTTCCAGTATACAGTCGCAAACCACTATTCGGATACAAAGTGGTAGTAATTTCATCCATGATTATTGCTGGAGTTAGTGGTTTGGTATGGGTACACCATATGTATGCGAGTGGAACGCCTCCCTGGATGCGGATGGTTTTTATGTTGTCAACCATGTGCGTTTCTGTACCGACTGGAATTAAAGTATTCGCCTGGGTAGCGACTATTTGGGGTGGAAAAATTCGACTAAATACTCCCATGTTATTTGCTTTGGGTGGGTTGATAATGTTTGTGTTTGCTGGTATTACTGGTATCATGCTTTCTGCTGTTCCTGTAGATATTCACGTTAACAATACCTATTTTGTCGTCGGTCATTTTCATTACGTTCTCTACGGCACCGTAACCATGGGAATGTATGCTGCCATTTACCATTGGTTCCCTAAGATGACTGGGAAAATGTATTATGAAGGTTTGGGGCAATTGCATTTTTGGTTATCATTCATCGGTACCAACCTCAACTTTTTACCAATGCACCCATTAGGTTTGCAAGGAATGTTGCGTCGAGTTTCTTCTTATGCACCTGAATATGAATTCTGGAATTTGGTAGCGAGTCTGGGAGCATTTTTGTTGGGAATGTCTACTTTGCCGTTTATTTTAAATATGGTTAGTTCCTGGATACAAGGTAAAGAAGCACCTGCTAACCCTTGGCGAGCAATAGGTTTAGAATGGATGATTTCTTCCCCACCAGACGTAGAGAATTTTGAGGAACTTCCTATAGTTATTTCTGAACCTTATGGTTATGGTAAATCAGAACCTTTGACTGCTAACGACCCCAACGGTCATATACAGTTATCAGTTAACAGTTAACAGAGTAGGTTGGGTTAAGCGACAGCCCAACCCAACAAAAAATCTGTCTGTAATAGAGTATTTGTCACAGTTAAGAGTTCAACTTGTTGGGTTTTTCCGTTGGAAATGCTCCGCAAACGTTCCATGCTGCGCAACCCTAACGGGAACAACCCAACCTACGAGAACTACTATGAATTATCTACTTGTAGGGGTTTGGTCTCCAAACCCTCCTCTCGACCCCGGAGTTAGTCAACAAATTTATTATATTAAAGGAGTATTTTAATATGGATAGTGCAGTTACTTCAGAACAAGTGCAGGAGCCTTTGCATTCAGCAGAGGAACATACCCACGACGAAGAAGGCAATAGTATGTTTGGGTTTATCGTTTTCCTACTTTCGGAAAGCGTAATTTTCCTCAGTTTCTTTGCCGGATATATTGTTTACAAAACCACAACACCTGACTGGTTGCCACAGGGTATTTCTGGTCTGGAAGTTAGAGATCCTGCTATTAATACAGTGGTTTTGGTTTCCAGTAGTTTCGTTATCTATTTCGCAGAAAAAGCTTTAGAAAAGGATAACTTAACTTGGTTTCGTATATTTTTGCTGGCAACAATGGCAATGGGAACCTACTTTGTAATAGGTCAAGGAATTGAATGGAATAGTTTAGAGTTTGGTTTCACCACAGGAGTATTCGGTGGAACGTTCTATCTGTTGACAGGTTTTCATGGTTTGCACGTTATGACAGGTATTTTGTTACAAGGAATTATGTTAGGTCGCTCCTTTATTCCTGGTAACTACGACAATAGTCACTTTGGCATTAATGCTACTTCTTTATTTTGGCATTTCGTTGACGTAATTTGGATTATTTTGTTTATCCTTATTTATGTTTGGCAGTGAAATAATTAATTAAGAATTCAGGAGTCAGGAGTTAGGAGTCAGAATAAATTTTTTGCGTGAAAAAGGGAGCAAGATGCTCCCACTACTCAAAAATTTAATTTTAATGACTCCTAATATGATTTCCAGATAAACATTAACTATAAAGTCATTGCGACTGGAACGGAGTGGAAGGAAGCAATCTCATCTTTTAGATATTTCTTCTATTTATTCCTAATGATAACTATTCAAACGGACATGATATAACTCCTTCTTCAATACACCTCAAAAAATTTATTAAAGGAAGAAAAAAATGATTATTGACGACCAACATTATGATGTAATTATTGTCGGTACAGGAGCAGGTGGTGGTACTTTAGCTTATAAACTTGCTGAAACTGGCAAAAAAATCCTCATTCTAGAAAGAGGTGATTTTATGCCTCTGGAAATCCAAAATAGAGCGAACGCTGATATCTTTAAAAAAGAACTTTACCGCGCCCATGAAAATTGGTACGATAATGCAGGGGAACCATTTTCTCCCCAGACAAATTATGCCATTGGTGGCAATACCAAAATTTATGGAGCTGCCCTAATTAGAATGCGGGAAAAAGACTTTGAAGCAGTAGAACATCAAGAAGGAATTTCTCCAGAATGGTGTCTCAAATATAAAGACTTTGAACCTTATTATACTGAAGCAGAACAACTTTATAAAGTTCACGGTAAGACAAGCAACGACCCTACCGAACCTCCCCACAGTGCAGAATATCCTTATCCCGCAGTTGAACATAACCCAGAAATTCAAAAAGTTGTGGAAGCGATCGCCGAACAAGGTCTACATCCTGAAACTTTACCATTAACTCTCACTCGCGAAGAGGAAGACCCCACTGGAGATTCGGAAGTATTCGGTATTGCACCACTGCTCAACGCTCCCAATATTACTATTAAAGCTAATGCCAAAGTAGTCTGTTTGCTCACCAACTCCTCTGGAAATACTGTCAAAGCAGTAGAAGTAGAAATTGGCAAACAATCATTTCTATTTTTTGGGGATATTGTCGTACTTGCTTGTGGAGCAGTAAATTCAGCAGCATTACTATTACGTTCTGCTAACGAAAAACATCCCGATGGTTTAGCAAACAGTTCCGGACAAGTTGGGCGCAACCTGATGAAACATCAAATGACCGCCATAGTGCAACCTAGTCCGAAACCTAACTCTGGCAACTTTCTCAGAAGCGTTGGCATAAATGATTTTTATTGGGGAGACGAGAATTATTCCTATCCAATGGGTCACATTGAGAACACAGGTGGGTTGCTCCAAGATATTACTTTTGCCGAATCTCCACCTATGTTATCTGTGCTAGCAAAAGCAATGCCTGGTTTTGGTTTGAAACAGTTAGCATTGCGTTCCATTGGTTGGTGGATACATTCCGAGATATTACCAGATCCCAATAACCGCGTAGAAGTTAAAGGAGAGAAACTTTTCTTCCATTACACTCCCAACAACTGGGAAGCACACGATCGCCTAGTGCATCGTTGGATGGATGTATTGAAGTCGGTAGACAAAGTGGTTGGAAATGCTGTATTGAAGCGTGGTAGCATTTATCCCCGTGGGGAAGTTCCCATTGAAGTTGTGGCGAACCAGTGCGGTACCTGTCGGTTTGGGGAAAACCCGAAAACATCGGTTTTGGATATTAACTGTCGTACCCACGATGTAGATAATTTATATGTTGTGGATAGTAGTTTTTTCCCATCAAGTGCTGCCGTAACTCCTGCTTTGACAATTATTGCTAATGCTTTGCGGGTAGGGGAACATTTGAAAGAGAGATTGGGATAAGTTTGAAAATTTAGAAGTAATATTTTCCCCACGTTGGCAAATTTCAACGTGGGTTTTTTTAGATTAGATGATTTCGGTAGACCATAGCAGGGGCGAATGGCCATTAGCTACGCACAACTCCGTTAACGCCACTACAGATTTTTGATTATTAATATGTAGTTTATCAATCTGAAAAGCACTGTAATTTCTTCCCACACCTCCCACACCTCCCACACTCTCTCTACCATTACTATGCACCACCACTTTCTGTTTGTTCCCGTGGCAATAAATAGATTATTCCAGAAATTAAAGTTAGAGCTACTGCTATCCAAAACATAATTATAGTTGGAATTTCCCATGTTTCAGATAAGGGAGCGATTAACAAAGAAATGGCAATAATTTGACTCACAGTTTTTAATTTTCCCCAAATATTAGCTCCAGAAATTTTAGTTTGATTGATACGCCAACCAGCTATTGTTAACTCCCGACCTAAAATTAAAAATACTCCCCAAGCTGGCACTTTGCCTAATTCAATTAATGCTAATAGTGGTGCTAATACTAATAATTTATCAACTAATGGATCTAAAAATTTACCTAAATCAGTTACTTGGTTTAATTTTCTTGCTAAATAACCATCTAAAAAATCTGTGCCCGCAGCAACTATGAAAATTATCATACATATCCAACGACTATGATTTGTGGGATTAGCTAGAGTATAAAGAATTAAAGGTACTCCCAAGAGACGAGAAAAAGTAATCCAGTTAGGTATATTCATAACTATTTTTCCTGATTTGCTCTAATCTTATCTTCAAATTCTATTTGAGTAATTATCTAATAAAAACTTATTAAAAATTATCTCTATGACGTAGTAATTTTACTATTTGAATACCCTCTAGCCTAGCAGTCAAAAAAAATACTGGTTGACATTATCTGATGGATATAGCTATAATTATTCTATTTAATAGAAAATTGAAAATATAAATAAATAATTAAAAACTTGCCAAAAACCACCTATGATTCGGCACGATAACAAACAACAAGATTAGACCATACAAACAACTTTTGCTAACTCCCAACTTCCTTGACAATAAAAAACTAATGGACGAAGACTTTCCCAAACTCCTAGACAAACTCCTAGATAAGTATACTATAGCAATACAAAATTACCTGACTATTGGTGGCACTTCACAAATGAAGCAAGTTGCCGATGAAATAGGCAGCTATTTCCTGGCAAATGGTTTAGGAGTAGTGGAGATTACGAGTATTCACCAACAAGCCTTAGAAAATATCTTGCCAAGTTATGATAAATCTCAAAAATTGATACAAATTATCAAAGCAACAACCGAATTTCTAACTCAAATTCTAGTTTTTATTGAAACAAAAAAATCATCACACCCACAACATATATTTGATATTATAAAGAATCAAAATGAGCAATCAGAACTCAAAAATAATCTTCATCATAGTAATAATATAAAATTCTTAGACGACTATTCTATAAATTTGGCAAATATACAGAAAAACTTGATAGTTGACTTGGAAAATCATAGTAAAAACCAAATAATAACTAATCAATTAAATCAGCAAATTTTGTATGATTGGAATACACAAACAAATCAGATTGTTTGGGAAAAATATACCGAAACAATCTTAGGTTATCCTGCTACAGAAATGCCGAAAAAAATCGAAGATTTAATAGGGTTAATTTACCCCTCCCAGCAAGCAGCAGTTATCGAAGCAATCAAACAATCCCTTGTTGATAAAACTCCGATTCTACTTCAATATCAAATCCGTTGCCAAAACGGTAATTATTTATTTATAGAGCATAAAGGTCAGTTTTTTAGAGATAGTAGGGGTAATCTCTGTAGATTAATGGGATTATTAGAAGATATTAGCGATCGCAAACAAGTAGAAGCAAAAATTCACTTTCAATCTCGACTATTAGACTCAGTGCAACAAGCAGTAGTTGCCACTGATTTAGAAGGTAAAATTATTTACTGGAATTACTTTGCAGAACTGATGTTTGGTTGGTCATCAAAAGAAGTATTAGGTCGCCCAGTCAATGAAATTATTTCTACTTTAAGCACAATAAAAATAAGTGAAATGATTTCACATATTGTCATAGGAGAGAGTTTGTCTGGTGAGCTACTCGTAAAGCGAAGAGATAACAAACAATTGCCCATAATGGAAATCGACTCCCCTATCTACAATCAAGAGGGAAATATAATCGGTATCAGCAGCATTATGGTAGATTTGACGGAACGCAAACGCATAGAATCAGCACTTAGACAAAGTGAAGAACGATTTAAAGTTACGATTCAAAAATCTCCGATTACTGTGTTCAATCAAGATACTAATTTATGCTACACATGGATTATTAATCCCCCTGCTGAATTTAATCGCCAAACAATAGTAGGAAAGAATGATACAGATTTATTTACTCCCACTGATGCTCAAAATTTAATTGCCATTAAACAACAAGTTTTAGAATTAAAAAAAGGTTGTAGACAAGAGATATCCTTAACTATTAATGGGGTAATTAAATATTACGATCTGAATTTAGAACCACTCAAAAATGATCTAGAAGAAATTATTGGTATTACAGGCGCTTGTTATGATATTACCGACCGTAAAGAAGCTATTTTAGCTCTGCAAAAAGCCGATTCTCGTTTGAGACTCCATGTAGAAAATTCACCTTTGGCAGTAATCGAATTTAACCAGGAAATGCGAGTGCAACTTTGGTCTGGCCAAGCAGAAAAAATCTTTGGTTGGCGCTCCGAAGAAGTCATCGGCAAACAAATTAATGAATTACATTTGATTCACGAGGCAGACTTAGCAGAAGTTAACCAAGCGGTGAAAGACTTATTAGACCAAAATATTCCTCGTAATTTATGCCAAAATCGTAATTATACAAAAAACGGTAAATCTGTTTACTGTCAGTGGTACAATTCAGCCTTAGTAGACGAATCAGGTAAAGTAGTTTCTATACTCTCTTTAGCAGAAGATATCACAGCACAAAAACAAGCAGAAACAGAGCGAGATATATTTCTGCAACAACTAGAAGCACAAAATCAAAACCTAGAATCTCAAATTAAATTTAGAACAGCTCAACTAGCAGGCGAACTCGTTAAAAGACAAAAAACAGAAGGTACTCTGAAAAACCTAGTCGAAGCTACCGCACCATTTACAGGGAAAGATTTTTTACCTGCCTTAGTGCAGCACTTAACTTCTGCGCTGGATGTGGATCATGCCTTAATTGCTGGATTGGACAATCAAAAACTACAGATTCTTGCCTTTTGGTCAAATAACCAGTTACAGCCAAACACTAGCTACAATATTTCAGGTACTCCCTGTGAAGTTACTCTGAACAAAGGAATTTACTACTGTTGCTGTGGTGTACAAAAACTGTTTCCACAAGACCCTATCCTATCAAGAATGCAGGCTGAGAGCTATCTTGGTGTAACTCTCGTTGACAGAACAGGTCAAACTATTGGTATCCTTTGCATCCTCAATCACAAACCTCTAACTGAAATAATTATTCTACAGGATATTCTCCAGGTATTTGCTACTAGAGCAGTCGCAGAATTAGAACAACAACAAGTCATCGAAGCATTACGCAACAGTGAGAAAAGATATGGCACTCTGATCAAAAATTTTCCTGATGGGGCAGTTATTTTATTTGATGCTAACTTGCGCTACCTTTTTGCTGATGGCGCTGGTTTAGCCGAGATGAAATTATCTAGAGAATTATTGGAAAATCAGACAATTTGGCAAACTTGGCCTCCAGAAGTTTGTCAAATACTAGAGCCAAAATATCAGAATGCTTTAAAAGGTATCGCTCAAACTTTTGAAATGCCTTTGAATAACCGTTTCTATATTGTCAAAACTTTACCTGTGAAAAATGATCATGGGGATATATTTGCGGGAATGGCAATTTTTCAAGATATTACGGAACGCAAACAAGCACAAGCAGAGTTACGAGATAGTTAAATTAGACGCTCCAAAATTTAGCTGCAAGTTTACCGAGTATGTTGTATCACTATCAATATATTGTAGATGGTTGGGAAGGTTTTATTTTTGTTGATTCTGGGGCGTTGCTGATGCGTGGGTATGATTTATATTTATTAGCGATCGCTAAACTATTAAATAGTAAGTATTCTAGATTGTTGAGTTTTTATTTTCATACCTTGATTCAGCAACGCCATTCTGGTAGTTGGGAGATTTTTGATCTAAAACCTCAAAGCGTCTTACAAAACTCTCAAATGCTATGGCAAATGGTTAATCATCAAGATTTAGAATTATTGGAGACATCAAGAAAAATCTCAGCAACAAATCGCCAAAAATGGCACTGGCAATGACAAATTTGTTCTCCATCAGGTCAAAATAAATTGATTCAAAATTTTGCTAGGCCACGACTGGAAACTAATGGAAATATTCTTGGGAATGGTATTTTAATCGATATTAGATATTAGTAATTTGAATCGCGATTAAATTAAAACTTAATAAATTTGATATTACTTAATTGTTTAAGATTATCTGAAATATAGCATTATTTTTGGTTATTGGTATAATAAATCCCCTATATAGGAATCATAACGTTAGTTTTTTATACAACAATTAAGCAAAACTGATTACAGAATTTATTATGTCTCTGGTGGTATCTTAATTTTTAAGTCAGGATTGACTAACTGTATTATCTTCCATTTCTGAAACTATTGTACTCTAAGTAAAAATTCTTAATCTCTCTATCAAGACCATAGTCAACTAGACTTTGTTAAGAAATATTAATAACTTTAATCAATTTCATGTTTCCGATCATGAATCTGTGTAGTATGTTACTTAAATCTTGAAAATCCTTAAAAAAAAGCCTTAACAAAGAATTAAGATTTTTGTCTACCTCCCCAGACATAAGGATAATTCAGACCAAAAAAAATTTCTGTTCTCGAAAACATCCAAAGCTTGGTTTATAAAATTATTCATAGCATTTACCAAGCAGTGATGCCAATCTCCTCTAAATCATTTAACTTATATCAATATCAAATCAATAAGTTAATATCTCCCTAACATATTTACCATGAAACAACAAAACGCTCAACATCTATTCACTGGTGGTCAACAAATAGTAAATATTTTTTCCGACCATCACAACTTAATCGACTCTAACTTAGCTGAAATTATGCCACAAGTAGCTGTCATTTTATCCCACCAAGGCTATCCCCAAGCTTTTCAATTTTTACAACATCAAGCTGTTTCGACTAACCATGAAATAATTGACCGTTCCCAGGCTAATTTATTTGATAATATCCTCAGATTTTTAATTAATTTATTAGAAACTACTCTTAATAGTCAAAGTAGTAATTGTAACCCTAACTCTATTCATTCTCTCATCAAAGAAAATCCTAGTTTGATGACATCTGAATTTATTTACTTGCTCAAAAGTTGGGGTATTATTACTTTGTCTACAGTCTCAGAGGAAGAAGCACCCATTATTGGCAGTTTGTTAATTAACTTAGGCGGTTTTTTCATGAGTTGTCCTCATGGAGACGAAGCTTTAAATATAGAAATTGCTATTGCTGCTTTGGAAACTGCCTTACCTGTTTTTTCTGGTTCTGAGTTGCGTAGTCAATGGGCGATAGTTCATAATAATTTAGCTTTAGCTTATAGCGATCGCTTATTTGGTAATCGTTTAGATAATATGCGTTTAGCTTATCAGCATTACGATTTAGCTAAGAGAGTTTTTCTCCGTCAAGCTTTCCCTCAAGAATGGGTTTATATTTCCAATCATTTAACTGAAAATATAAATATAAATTCTTTGGCAAGTTTTACGATATTACCTAATAGCAAAGCTGCTTAAAGTTTGTTTTTTTTACAGCAGTTTTCAAGTTGATTAGGTATAAAGTTTGAGGGAATTAGGAAACAGAAACATCTAAATCTGAAATCTGTGTTTTCAGATTAAACTGAACCTTAGCATTATTAAAAATTGTTGTAAATTGTCAATGTAAATATTGAAGTTCGACTGGGGTAAAAATTTATTTTTACCTCAGTTTTAACAAGGCAAATATTGTCGAGGTTTATGATTAATTTACCTGAAAGTGCTTTTCGCTCTGGATGAACCACGACGCCATCAACCAAAACCTACCGACATGAAAACCTCTGTCATCTTTTACATATTCAAAATCAAACTTACTTTTGATTCTACTCTCCATAAATAGTGATAATTACCTGACGGCGACGTGGTTTAATATCACATTCTAAATGAAAAATTTGTTGCCAAGTACCCAATTCTAATCTGCCATTTTTCACAGGTACAGTTAAAGAAGGTCCTAGCCAAGTTGCCTGAAGATGAGAATGTCCGTTACCATCATGCCAGGTATTTTCATGTCCGTATTCTCGACTGGGTGGGATTAACTTATTTAAAATTTCTGCCAAGTCTTTTTGTAATCCTGGCTCAAATTCTATAGTACCTATAGAACCTGTACTACCAATATTAAAAACATGAGCTATACCTGTTTGAATACCAG
>JASJEE010000220.1 GCA_030064835.1 Microcoleaceae cyanobacterium MO_207.B10
GGGCTATTTCATTCTAGAATCAAGTGAGAATTTTACTAGCTTTTAGAGATTGGTGGATAGAACCTTTAATCCTTGAAAAGGCAGATTTTCGTTAATACACAAAAAGTCATAAATTAGAAAGAAATAGCCCTGGATTGAAACACAGAAAAAAATGACCGAAATAATAAACTATATATGCAGAAATAATTTAACTTCTGACTTCTGACTTCAAACTTCTGACCTCTTAATTGCCCATAGCACTATATTAGTCGCCTCATCTAAATCTTCCCCAAAACAAATAACCCCATCCTCGTGACCAGCCATTACCAATACTTTTTCTACCCCTAAATTTTCCTCATCAAATAAACGAAACATTTCCCTTGCCATTTGTGGAGTACCATAAGGAACATCTGGATTAGCAGTAGGAACTTTAAACATAAGTTCCTGCCAAAGCTGAAAATTATGTATATGAATAATCCCCATAATTTCTGGTCGATAATAATAGATAGCAGCATGGGTTAAAGACTCAGAAGAAGCTTTGACAGGTCCGCAACAATTCAGGCTATTTTCCTCAATATTAAAATCAGTAACCACCGTATAATATTCTGGAGTTAAACTTTTTAAGTGGGCGGTTTGAGTACCAGAAATTATAAACTGATTTGAGTTATTTATTCTCTGACTAACATTGCCAAAACCAATGCCATTTTCATAAACTCCAATTAATCCCAACGAACGCATTAAATCACGTTTTTGCATTAAGTTAGTAAGGCGGTCTCTGGGGAAAGCTTCCCCTTTAACCCAATGACAATGATATTTGATTACTCCCTCATCCATAAACTAAAAAAAAACAACTATACTACTAATCTGACAAATCTATATTTGATTAATAAAAACTGTAGTCTTGCATAGTAATGGTGAGAATATATATTTTTTCCCACACTCCCCACACTCCCTATACCATTACTATGCACCACAACCCATAATTCAATCTCCCTATCTCCCACTAATATATAATAAGTGTTCAAGCTGATTTTATATCAATCATATTTCAACACCTCTAGCTTCTTCAACCTGAACGGTATCGGGTGTTAAATGTCGCCATCTAAATCTTTGGGAAAATTGATTTGACTTCCCTTCCACAACATCTGCTGCTATTTCCCCTAATAAAGGTGCCATTTTAAATCCATGACCGCTACCACCGCTACTAACGGAAAGACCTTTAATTTCTGGATGGTTGTCTATCCAGAAGTGTCCGTCAAGAGTATCAGTATATAAACATCTGCGAGTATAAACTAAAGGTGCATCTACCAGTTCGGGGAAAGTCATCTTCAGAAAAGACCGCATTTGTTCCACCTCATCATCCTTAATTCGGCGATCGCTATTTTCTGGGTGAATAGTTACGCCACTAGAATGTTTAGCTATCTTGACAACACCATATTTAGATAAAAAAGGAAAACCATACCACCCCGAATTAGAAATATCGGCAGCAAAAACACTCAAATAAGGTGACGAAAAATATTTGGGGTTTTGAGGTTTCAACCAAAACACAGGATGACCAGTTACTTTCATGTAAGGTTGTAATTCTGGCAAAAGATAGGGAGTATTCGCACCTGCTGCTACCAACGCATGACCGCATTGAAAAGTATTTCCTTCTCTAGTTTTGACTCCTTTTAGCTTTCCGTTTTCGACAATAAAAGTTTCTGCGGTTTGCTGTTGATAAATTTCTACACCTAAAGAAGTAGCATACTCAGTCAGTTTTTCGACTACCAAGGAAGATTCTACATAACCTGCTTTAGGATTAAAATTAGCATCTATATAAACCGAAGTATTCACCACTGGAAAACGTTCTTTGATACCTTCAGCATTCATTCTATCTGGAGAATAACCACTTTCAATAAGATTTTGATAACTTGATTTTTCAAAGGTTTGGCGATCGCTTTCAATTTTATCCTTGCACAGCATTAAAAAACCTACTTCGTGATACAACTTTTCCCCGAAAAGTTCATTCCATTCTTTCCATCGCTCAATACATATTTCTGCCATACGAAAATATTCTTGATCGCTACCATATTCGAGACGCACAACTTTAGTAATATCAGTAGAAGCTGCCAGATGATGGGGAATGGTATCTGGGTTAATAACTGCCACTTTATATTTTCTTTTTCCTAATTCTACGGCAGCAGTGATACCAAAGATACCATTTCCTACAATTAGAAAATCATATTTTGTGTTGGAATTTTTCATTAGTTTCTATAAATTTTCAAGACATCTGAATTTTCAACTTGCTTCTGTTAATTGACTGATTTGCTGGCAAGACTTCATTAAGTCTTCAAAAGCATTTGTTTTTGTCGAAATATACAGCTTGATTATTTGAATAATGAATTTTAGCCAGATTACAAGTTTGTTATTCTATAACTTACCAGTTATCAGTTCGGTTGAGGTTTGAAACCTCTCGGTTCAGGTTGAAAACCTGTAAAACCTTACTTTTGACTTTTGACTTTTAACTTTTCACTCCTACAATATCTGTGACAAAAACTTCTGGGTACGCTCTTCTTTCGGGTTTTGGAAAAATTCCTCTGGAGTCGCCTCCTCTACTAACAAACCATCCGCCATCAAAACAATTCTATCTGCTACCTCCCGTGCAAACCCTACCTCGTGAGTCACCACTACCATCGTCATTCCCGAATCTGCTAAACTGCGCATAACATCCAAAACTTCCCGCACCATCTCCGGATCTAATGCGGAAGTCGGTTCATCAAATAACATGATTTTTGGCTGCATAGCTAAAGCACGAGCGATCGCCACCCTCTGTTGTTGCCCCCCCGAAAGTTGACCAGGGAATTTTTTCGCCTGTTCCAAAATACCCACCCTTTCTAAAAGTTGCATTGCTACTTCTTCCGCCCTAGCTTTTGGCCATCGACGCACCCAGATCGGAGCTAAAGTCACATTCTGCAAAACCGTGAGGTGAGGGAACAAATTAAACTGCTGAAATACCATCCCCACTTCCCGACGGATAGTCTCAATATTTTTCAAATCGTGGGATAAATTAATAGCATCAACAATAATGCTACCTTTTTGAAATTCCTCTAAAGCATTAAAAGTACGAATAAAAGTAGATTTACCAGAGCCACTTGGCCCCATAATTACTACTACTTCCCCACGTTTTACTGTGAGACTTACTCCACGGAGAACATGAAAATTATTGCTGTACCATTTCTGGACATCTGTGGCAATAATTCCGATATTGGCATCTATTGGTGTTTCAGTTTTGTTTGTTTCTGCTTGTTTCATTTTCATTTCAGTTGTAGGTTGGGTTGAGGAACGAAACCCAACTATTATCATATCCCCTTAAATAGAAATAGAAGAGTTTAATTTCTCTGTCATATACCTATCAACAATTTTGTTGGGTTTCACTATCGCTCAACCCAACCTACAATTTAAACTTATTTCAGGTTAGTCTGATTAATTTGAATTATAACCAGCCCCTACTTTTGCCTTTTATAGCACTACAAAAAAGTGTTAGGAAATTAATAAAATTGAAATCCTTTACCATCAATATTTTTGAATTGAGCTAATAGCTGAATGCTATCATCAATGAGTAGTATTCAACTTTTTCTCCAACTGCCGACTACCGACTGACATAGCATAACAAATAATCCAAAAAATTATGCCATTAAATAAATAAACTTCGGCATAATCTCCTAAAAATTGAGGTTGAGCTAAAACTGAACGACTAATACCTAATAACTCTACTAATCCCACAATTGATAATAGAGTTGTATCCTGAAATAGACTAATAAATTGACCAACAATTGATGGAATAGCAACTTTTAACGCTTGAGGTAAAACAATCAATCCTAAACTCAATGGAGTATTTAAACCTAATGCTTTTGCCGCTTCATTTTGACCTCTAGGTACAGATTGTAAACCACCTCTAACATTCTCTGCTAAATAAGCGGAACTAAATAAAGTTAATCCTAAAATTGCCCGTAAAATTCTGTCAGGTCGCATTCCATCTGGCAGAAATAGAGGAATCATAATTTGCCCCATAAATAGAATTGAAATTAAAGGTAATCCACGAATAATTTCAATATAACCAATAGAAAATATTTTAATTACTGGTAATGTACTTTGTCTGCCTAAAGCTAATAAAACTCCTAACGGGAAAGATAAAAAAATGCTAACTACAGCCATTAATATTGTTAGCATTAGACCTCCCCAGTCATTTGTAGATACAGATTTTAATCCTAATCCGCCTCCGATTAACCAGAGAATTAATAGAAATGCAATAAACCAAGTAAAAGATAGATATTTACCGAAGTTACTATTTTTTCTGCCTAATTGTTTTCCTATCCAAGCAGTAGCAATAACTAAAATAACCATTCCTAGCAGTAATAGTTTAAATTGTATAGCTACAGGAATTAATAATAAAATTGCAGGTGAAATAGCAATAAAAATTAAGACTGGTAATGTAAATAATGTCGCTGATTTTCGGGCAATAACTCCCCAAGAAAAACCAGAGAAAATAGAAATTATCCCAACTATTAACCAAATGCGCCAATATTGGTCTCTCGGATATCTACCGACCATTAATAATGGCAAGTTAACTTTGATAACCTCCCATTCTGCTTCTGTTGTTGCCCAAGAAATAAAGTTAGTTATTGCTCCTAAAATCAAGCTAAATAATATTAGGGTGAGTAAGGTGTTGTACCAGGTACTAAAAAAATTTTTTCTCAGCCATTCTATTGGATTATTTTCCTGAAATGGTGGTGCGGGGGATTGATTTGTATTAATTGTTTTCATAGGGTTATTGGTAATAGGTAAAAGTTATCAAATATTATATTTATTAATAATCAATACAACAGTTATAGTTTTTTGTTTACAGGAGTTATAAGATAAATCCTAATTTTTTTCGATACTTATGTTAACTCTAACTAAGTGGGTTACATCATTGGGGGGGCGGGTTTATCTAACTAAATGTGAAAACTCGTTAACTTAACTGAGAAACCCGCCCCTACTATTGTTAACTCTAACTGCTATAATAAAAATATTTTTTAGTTCATTAACTCAGCTTCAACCTTTAACAATATTAGGACTTACGCAAAGAAACCCGGTTGCTACGATAAATCCTTGTTTTGACTAATAGAAGTCTAAGAGAAACCGGGTTTCTAGGTTCACCTGCGTAAGTCCTGAATATTTCAAAAGTTTTTATTCTAACTCCTGACTCCTACTAATATTATCTTTCTGTTAATTGAACACTTTTATTTAAAAAGTTCATACACAATGAAATTGTCAAATTTATCGAAAGATAAACCACCATTAAAATGATAAATACTTCAATTGGGTGACCTGATTGATTATACATTCTTCATTGTTCAGCAGGAGGTACTGATAACTGATAACTGATATTAACTTTCTGTTAATTGAACACTTTTATTCAAGAAATTCATAAATGCTGAAATTATCAAATTTATGGAAAGATAAACCACCATTAAAATGATAAATACTTCAATTGGACGACCTGATTGATTGTAAGTAGTATTAGCCACAGCATATAAATCTGGATAACCAATAGCTATTGCTAAACTAGAATTTTTTGCTAAGTTCATATATTGACTATTTAATGACGGAATCATTACCCGTAATGCTTGAGGAAAAATTACCAACCTCATTACTAAACCAGACTTTAATCCTAAAGACCTAGCTGCTTCCCATTGTCCTTTCGGTACTGCTTGAATACCAGAACGCACAATTTCAGCAATAAAAGCACCTGTATAAAATACTAATCCTACCACTAAAGCTGAGAGTTCTAATGTTAAATTTAATCCCCCTTCTGTTCCCCCTCTTCCTGTTTCCATAGGTGCTTGCCAACCTAGAGCAAATATAATAATTAATAGCTCCATAATTCCAATACTAATTACAGCTATAAATTGTGGTTGACCAGATGCTGCTTTTTCTGTCATTAATTTACTCCGCCATTGCCAAATAAATATGGCAGCGATCGCTCCTAAAACTAAAACTATTAACCATAACCAAACATTCAAAGTATTTTCCGGCCAAGGAATAGCTATTCCTCGTTTACTCATAAATATTGGTCCGGGTAATTCTAATTTTTCTTGTGGTCTAGGAAGACTGAAAAAAACAGCAAAATACCAGAAAAATAACTGTAATAATAAAGGAGTATTTCTGACAACTTCCACATAAACTCGATTCAAATTTCGGAGTAACCAATTCTCTGAAAAACTAGCAATTCCTGCCAATATTCCGACTATTGTGGTGAATAAAATTCCTAAAATCATTACTCGCAGAGAATTAACTAAACCTGCTAATAAAACTTGAGTATAGGGGTCTTTTGGTTTGTAAGGAATCAAACTTTCACTAATACTAAATCCTGCTTCGTTGTCTAAGAAACTGAAGCCAAACTTTGTACCTTGTTGCGCTAAATTTCTGCTGAGGTTGCTAATCATTAAAGCTACAACCACAAGAAAAATTACTATGGCAAGAACTTGTAAAGCAATACGCCAAAATCTATCATCTCGCCATAGGGGAATTTTTTGATTTTTCTCGTCAATCATAATTTTAGGAAGTAGGGAGTAGGGAATAGGGAGTAGTTATAATCAATATTTAAGGAACAAGTAATCAGTAATCTAAATATAGCAATCCGCGTATAGGTTGTAATATTTTATTGTAGAGGTTTGGTCTCCAAACCCCATCTAAACTAATTTGTTTCAGAGTAGGAATTTTGATAATTTGTCAAGTATGTAGAAAATAGCAAAATTGTCAAGAGTAAATAGAACTACTTCTGCATAATTTCTATTCAATTTCCTGCCAATAAATTTTCATTATAATTGATTTTAAAACCTCGCCTTGATTAACGAAATGTTTTTGGAGGGTTGCTGAAAATTCTCATTACAAAAACAACTTCTGACTTCTAACTTCATAGAGACCAGCTAAATTTTTTGAATATTTGGGAAATTGAGTGTAGATTAATTCCCAAATATTTACTTTTGTGATTTTCTTATTAGCGAAAAGGAGGAGAATAAAGTAAACCGCCATTTTTCCATAAATTATTCTGACCGCGAGGTAGTTTGTATGGAGAATTTTCTCCTAAGTTACGGTCATAAATTTCACCATAGTTGCCGACTTGTTTAATAACTCTATATGTAAAATCATTAGTTAAACCTAAACCTTCACCCAGATTTCCTTCTACTCCTAAAAATCGTCTTATTGTAGGGTCATCGGAATTTTTTTCCTCATCTACATTTGCTTGAGTAATACCTAATTCTTCAGCTTCTATCAAAGCATAAATTACCCATTTAACTACATCAAACCAAGCTGAATCATTATTTACTACTGCAGGACTTAAAGGTTCTTTTGAAAGGCTAATATTTAAAATAATATGTTGTTCAGGATTAGGGAAAGTTACGCGACGATGTAGTAATTGAGATTTATCGGAAGTCATCCCATCACAACGTCCATCCGCATAAGCAGCATAAGCTGGATCTGCTTGTTGAAATGTTAATGTTTCTGCTTCAATATTTCGTTGGCGGAGATTATCTGTTAAGTTTAATTCTGTAGTTGTCCCTGCTTCTACGCAAATAGACTTATCTTGAAAATCTTGAATAGTTTTAATCCCACTATCTGCACGAAGCATTATACTCTGACCATCATAAAATACAGTAGGGGCAAATTCTAGACCAACAGTTGTATCTCGACTAATAGTCCAAGTTGTGTTTCGAGAAAGCATATCTACTTTTCCACCGTTAAGAGCGCTAAAACGCTCCGTTGAATCTAAATTTGTATACTCCAGAGCATTAGGAGCTTCAAACAAAGCCGCTGCAATAGCTCTACATATATCTACATCTATTCCTGAATAGTTACCATTTTCATCAACATAACTAAACCCTGGTATACCACCCTCTACACCACAAATTAACTTGCCACGATTTTTCACAATATCTAAGCGACTTTTTCCAGGTGGAGTTGATTCATATTGAGAATTTTCACAACTTGTCAAGTATGTAGAAAATAGCAAAATTGTCAAGAGCAAATATAACCACTTCTGCATAATTTTTATTCAATTTCCTGTCGATAGATTTTTATCCCCATATCATTATCAAATCTCAAAATAATTGAGTCTAAAACTTTGACTTTGAAGGCAAAATGTTTTGAATAGTTGCTTAAAATACCCGTTAGAAAAAAACTTCTAACTTTTGAATTTTGACTTTTGAATTTTGAATTCAAAAAGACTTGGGAAATTGAGTGTAGATTAATTCCCAAATCTTTACTGTTGTGAGTTTCTTATTAACGGAAAGGTGGAGAATAAAGCAAACCACCATTTGTCCATAAATCATTCATACCGCGAGGTAACTTAAATTGAGAATTTTCTCCTAAGTTACGATTATAGACTTCACCGTAATTACCAACTTGCTTAATTACTCTATAAACAAAATCATTGCTTAAACCTAAACCTTCACCCAGGTCTCCCTCTACTCCTAAAAAGCGTTTTATTGTAGGGTCATCAGAATTTTGCTTCAGCTCATCTACATTTGCTTGGGTAATACCTAACTCTTCAGCTTCTATCAAAGCATAAGTAACCCATTTTACCACATCAAACCAGGCTGAATCATTATTTTTTGTTACTGGACCCAAAGGTTCCTTCGACATGGTAACATCTAGAATAATATGATCGTTTGGATTTGGTAAGGTACTACGACGACTCAATAATTGAGACTTATCAGAAGTCATCCCATCACAACGCTCTTCAGCATAAGCTGCATAAGCTGGATCTGCTTGTTGGAATGTTAATGTCTCAGCTTGTACATTTCTTTGCCGGAGATTATCTGTTAAATTTAGTTCTGTAGTTGTGCCTGCTTCCACACAAATTGATTTACCTTGCAATTCCTCTAAAGAGTTAACCCCACTATCAGCACGAACCATCATCCCTTGTCCATCATAAAATGTAGTAGGGGCAAATTCTAAACCTACGGTTGTATCTCGGCTAATAGTCCACGTTGTATTTCTAGAAAGCATATCTACTTCCCCACCATTAAGAGCAGTAAAACGCTCTGTTGAATCTAAATTACGATATTCTATAGCATTTGGATCGTTAAATAAAGCTGAGGCTACAGCTTTGCAAATATCTATATCTATTCCTGAGTATTCACCATTCTGGTCTACAAAACTGAATCCAGGAATACCACCTTCTACACCGCAGATTAGTTTACCACGATTTCTGACAATATCTAAACGACTGGTCCCTTGTTTACTTTCTTGGCCAGCTCCTGTTTGGTCTGATGTGCCTTCACCTTCGCAAGCTGTTAGTGGCACTACCATCAAAATAGCTGCTATTAGAATAGATCCCCATTTGTGCATAGTTTATTATGTTTTTTTGTTGATATAGAAAAAATAACCTATTCAAAACTACCATAGCCATCGTCTTTGCGATCGCTTCTGTCTTTTAAATCAATTATTTTCGTACATCTAAATGCCCTTTTCTGAAATATTTAGTATCGTCGGGCATCAAATAAACATAAACTATAATTACGGGCTTTATCAGTTTTTGAATCTTTATTTATAACTTTTGACCTAATACTAATAATATTAGGCTGATGGTGATGGTTCTATTCCCAGACGTTCATCTGCTAAGTCCCTAATTAAGGACAACCGAGATTGGATATATTCATTCATTAAATCTACTTCCCTACAATTTAGAGAAACTTTACTTTTCAATTGTTTAATTAACCACTGGGCCAAAGTTGCGTCATCCAGCGATACTAGGGTTGTAGCTTGAGAGTTTTCTACTACAGACCAAAGTTGGCGTAACATTGTGGGACTCATAGTACCTCCATACTCCATAGATGAATAACTGAGTTGTTTCAGAGATTTATCTGGTTAGGTTGCGTGGTTTTACCATCGCTTTTAAACACAAATATTGTTTATCTTATGTTTCCTTAACCATTGTTTTATATTTACTAAATCATAACTGACCTGTAGTAAGATCAGAAACTTCTCAACATAATATGTTACATTTTTTACTAATATCTTTACAAACTGATTCAGTTCTTTACTTCGTAATTTGGTAGGGCTAATAATTTTTAGAAACTCCCTCAAAGCTTAAATGTTTTACTGTTCTGCCTTTGAGCATTCAAATCCAGTTCCTCTAAAATGTTTTCTATTGCTTCAGTTTATATTTTTCTATAACAGCAACTCCATTTGGTTTTGTTTATATACGAAATTCAACTAAAATAACATCTACAATGTATTATTTATTGTTCACACTTACAATATTTTTTAGGAAATAAAAGTATAATTTAATACAAAATTTATACAATAATGATCTGCAGTTTCACGTTGGTGAAATAATTTATCTCAACGTTGGTTGAAGGCCCGCGCTCTCCATCCCCCCTAACCCCCCTTTGAAAGGGGGGGATGGGAGCGTCGGGATGTTTGCGTAGCATTCCGCAGGAAAAACCAATCAATATTGCAGTATTTACAATAGTATGCTCTAGTATAATAATTATCCTACTGCGCTAGCAGTTTCATTCTGTGTAGCGACCGTAAGACCGGAAAGGGAAAGAGGTTCAGCCTCGGAGGCAGGTGCGTTAGAAGCAGAAAGCCCCTATCAGCGATGTTAGGGAATCCCCCGCTGTCTCGCTTATAGCAGCGTCTGGAGGATGTCAAGTTGTAAATTCTTGATTCATCTGTTTTACTCTGTCCAGTTCTAATTCGGAAAGATAATCCACACACCAGTTGGCCAAGCGTTGGAGCATATGAAATGGATAAGTATGTGCCACACCTACTACGGTCATACCAGCCCGTTTAGCGGCTTCAATGCCAGAAAAAGTATCTTCAATCACCAAACATTCTGAAGGTAGTAAGTTTAATTCTGGATATTTTTGATTGAGAAATTCGACTGCTAACAAATAACAATCCGGTTCTGGTTTACTCACCGTCAAGTCATCTCCGGCAACAATTATACTAAAAGAATCAGCTAAATTAGCACGCTTTAACACCAGTTCCACTTCTGCTCGAAGAGCCCCACTAACCACCGCCATTTTCAGGTCATTTTTAGTGATCATGGAAATAAAATCTACCGTATCTGTATAAATGGGCAATTCTTCTATACTTTCTAACTGTTGTTGATAAGCTTCAGTTTTACGTTTGACTAACTGGTCTAAATAACCATCATTGACAACACGGCCTCTATGAGTCAGTATATCTGTCAAACAAGCACGATCACTCCTACCCAAACAAAATTTGTGGTATTCTCCAGTTTTCAGGAGTAGATTTTCCTCAATCAAAACTTGTTCAATTAATTGTTCGTGAAGCAACTCATCGTTAATAATTACACCATTAAAATCAAATAAAACTGCCTTAAGATTCATAAGATATTAATTTTTTTGAGAGGCTATAAATTGAATATTAAATGTTCAGATAGTTGTGACTTGTTTTGACCCTATTTTTGGGGATATTTTAATAAGCGGGTGCAGGGAAACTATTGTCACTATGATCACTATTATTATTTAAGAAGGGAAGATTTTGTCTTAATTTCTGATCGTCTGGTTCTTGGTCAGAAAGTGGTTTAATAGCACTACTAACTTGATGCACCCACCAAATATTCTGGGTTTCCACTGCACCAAATTTCGCAGCACCTAACCAAGCATCCATATTACCTAGAGCATAAGACTTAAGATAAGGTTCCTCAAATATTTCTGTCAGCCACTCAGTTTGTCGCAAGGTTTTTTGGTTACCATCAAGAATTATTATTTGACCCCCAGTTGTTAAGAGTCGAAAACTTTCTTGCAAGATTTTTCTGGATATTTCGGGTGGTGTTTCATGGAATAATAAAGCAGCAGTTACTAAGTCAAAGGAAGCATCAGCAAATTCAATTTTTTCAGCATTGCCATGTCGCCACTGAATATCTAGTCCTGCTGTTTTGGCTTTTGCTTCTGCACAGGTCAACATATAGGGTGATAAGTCCACACCGATGACCTCTGCTTGTGGAAATGACTGTTTGAGTATCATCGTCATCGAACCTGTGCCACATCCTATGTCTATTATACGGCTTGGTTCAGTCCGAACTGTATCTATGACAGCTTGTCTAACCCAGGTCTCGTTTGGAGGTAAAGCATATTGGGTTATGGGGTCATAGGTAACTGCAGCAGTTACATTTAGGTAGCCTCCATTGATTCCGTGGAAGTTTTGAGAGCTATAGTATTCGGGGTAAATTAGGGTGGGGTTAGTTAGGCGATCGCTTTGTTTTTCCCAGTCTATACTACGATGGAATCTTTCTATAGCTTCTTGGTCAATCAGAAAGGTGTTGACGAATGGGGCCAGAAATTGCTCAAATATGGTATTTTTGCTAACTGTCATCAAGTATTTCCTGTCTTGGATTACTTTTTTTTAGTATAAGACCATGTTCAACAATTGACAATTGATAATTACCTTTCCTTAAAAGAGATAGAATTGACGCTTCGCTTCAGGAAAATTTTTTCTTTTTTCCCCTTAAAAAGGGGAAGTTTTAAAACTAAATTATTTAATTATTAATTATTAATTATTAAGTAATCTTTTTTTCTAGGGCTTTTTTAGCAATATTTGTGACATATAAGGTGACTGCTAATGTGGCCACTAAACCCACTCCATAGAGGACCCATTCTGCTGTGGTACGCGATCGCCCTTCTGTGCCCAAAGTTGCTAAACTGCCTGCGAGGGAACCAATATATACATACATTATTGTTCCTGGTATCATTCCCATCCAAGAGGCAAAAAAATAATCTCTTAGGGAAACTTGAGTGATGCTAAAAGCATAGTTTAGCAAGTTAAAGGGAAAAATTGGGGATAAACGAGTTAGCCCTACTATTTTCCAACCCTCTTCAGCAACGGCTGCGTCGATGGCCTTAAATGTTTCTTTGCCCTCTATTTTTTTGGCAACCCAACCTCTTGCTAAATAGCGACCTACCAAAAAAGCACAAGTAGCTCCTAGAGTTGAACCAATAGAAATGTAAATGGAACCTAATATTGGGCCGAATAGCAGACCTGCACCGAGAGTTAACAAGGAACCAGGAAGAGATAAAACTGTGGCCACAATATAAATACAAATTAAGGCTATAGGACCCCAAGGACCTAGTGTATCAATCCAATCTAGGGCATTTTTCAGAAGTTGTTGTAAATTCAATATTTTATCAGCCCCAATTATCACAATTGCCACTATAAAAATTATTAAAAGTGGTTTAAGTAGTTTGTTTGATTTTAGCTTTTTTGTTGTTGGTTGTTCTGGGTTATCCATCATTAAAAATTTTACAATCATCAGGAAACTAAAATATATGATACTCCGATAGTCATTTCAGTTATCAGTAAAGATATTAATAAAATGCTCTACAAGTTGAAATATTGAAACCCTTTTAGTGCTGGCATCTTGCCTGCTTAATTTATACGTCATTACAGCAATTCCCGCTGTAAGTTATCATCAATTTTTTATCAATTTCTTATCTAATTTTCATTTAATAGTAACTTCATAATTTTTTGCTACATTAGCTGTGTTGGTAGTTGGTGATTTTTAGGTTTTAGCTATGATATTTGCTCAACTTAAATATCTGGATGATTTTGGGTAGATGGGAAATTATTTGACTCACTTTCGTGATTTTATTCATTAGTAGTGAAAATTGCTATAGCATTCCTCTGCGTGGTTGTGAAAAAAATATCCTATAAAAAGGGAATAGGGAACAAGAAACACGGGTAATAGTTTCATTATTTTCATCTATTTTTTGATTTATTACAAATAATTTAGGATTGCTATATATCTCAAAAGAGAAGTCATCAATATAGCAATTACCATACTAATTAAGTAGGCTCATTCTGATGTTAAAGGTTGTAGGTGATAGGTTTTAGGTAGTAGGTGAACATGATTTTTTTCTATAACAATTCCTACAGTGGTTTTGATACCTTCATTGGTTGGTTTTCGGGAACACTTTACTAGGAATAGAAGAGAAATTAAAGATAGGTGTATTTCACTAATTTGAGAAACGCTTTCATTAATTGATAATTGATCAGGGATAATTGATAATTACCTCTGGTTAAAACCGTTACGGAATTGAATATCAGGAAATATTATTTCTTTTCTTGGTCGATTGGATATGGCGTTTGCGCTCCGCAAAGCTCCGCTAACACGAA
>JASJEE010000221.1 GCA_030064835.1 Microcoleaceae cyanobacterium MO_207.B10
GGTTAGGGGGGATCTGAGGGCGGGGGGTATCTAAAATATACTTAATCTCTTTGAGTTATAGGATTATATATTTGAAGCAAAAGTATCTAATGAAATAGAGCATTTTAATTCAATGGTCTAAGGAATATCAAAAGCCAATGTATTAAATTAACCAGTTGTGCAACTTAGAGACTGCAGAACTTCTACTTATCTGAGGAAGAAATCTCCTGCTGCTAACAATGGCGTGTTTGTCAAAGTAGCAAATTGACCTCCATCGCCAAAACCAGTTTCGCTACCATTGGGGTTGTAGAACAAATTACCGTTTGAACTATTGTAGACAATAACTGCTTCAGCGGTTTCTGCAAGTTCATCATCACTAACGATCACAAACTCACTTGCAATGCTGAAACCTTCTCCCAACTCGCTATTAATAGCAGTGAAAGTTCTCCGGTCTAACAGAATGATATCTCCCTGTGTTTGGGAAAAATCGGTAATTTGGTCTACTCCTACATCTTCTGGTTGAAATGGCTCATTAGTGTTAAAAATAAACCGGTCAATACTGCCACCTCCCGTGAGTACATCGTCTCCAGGTCCACCGTTGAGTCTGTCACGACCAGTACCTCCTTCGAGAGTATCGTCACCATCACCTGCTAATAAGATATCGTTACCGGGGCGACCTATCAACAAGTCGTTACCAGATTTACCAAATAGTTTATCTTTACCAAGACGACCATTAAGAGTATCGTTTCCCATGCCACCAATTAATGTGTCTGGGCCACTGTCTCCATTGATGATCTGATCTTCTGGAGGCGGTGGTGGGTCGTCGTTATCAGTGACAATAAATTCTATGGTATCTTCTGTATAACCTGTGGCGGTGGCAGTCAAATTTACGGTCTGGTCGCCATCATCTATTAAGTCGTCTATTGCGTCAACACTAAAAGTTACTGAAGTTTGGTCAAGTGGAATAGTGACTATTGAAGAAACAGTTACTTCTGTGGTGTCGCTACTAGTGAGGTTAACTTCCAAGGGGGTTGCAGTGCCACCTGTACGGGTGATGGTTACAGTTGCTGCATTTTCTCCGTCTGCTTCGGAAATATTATCAATATCTATATTTAAACTAAGAGAAACTGGGGCGTTAGTAGCAACATAAATTCCTTCGGTTTCATCGGTAAACTGAGCTGTAAAGGCAATTTGATTTTCATTTAAACCATACCAACCAAAAGCTAAGTCACTGATGGTTTTTCCTTCTAGAGATGTGTTGCGATCGACAACTTTTTCTAATACGTTGTTGAGATTGGTGTATATTCCTTGTTGTTCATCTATTCCTACTCCGATAAATGCAACTTTTCCACTATCATTAATTGAGTATAAATCAGATACAAAACTGTCAAACGATATATTATCGGGGTCTTCAGAGGTAAATCCGGTAAAGTTACCAACCCCATCTGGAATAGATGTGTTTACATCTGCTACTACATTAATTCCTCCAATATTATTTGTATATATGCCAAAATTTCCACTTAAATCTTGGCTAGCAGCAAATACTATTTCATCATTATTATTGAGGATAGGAGTGGATAAATTTGAAAAATTTTCAGTGCTATTAGGTATCGGGGTCTTTGTATCTATTATCGAGGTTAAAATTCCTTCTGAATTACTATAATAGATGGCTGGTTCGGTAAAAGTTGTATCAGTAAAACCAACAAAAGCTACAGTTTCATTATTGTTAAAAGATAGAGTACCAAAACCTTCAAAGTTTTCTGTTGTTCCTGGGATGGGAGTATTTGTATCAGCAATTAAATTTATGCCTCCAATATGAGTATAAATTCCCTGAAATCCTGGGAAGCCAAAATCAGATATCTCACCATAAAAAGCTATGTTTCCGTTATCGTTTAAAGAAGGCAAAAAACCAAAAGAATCAAATGTTTCTGTGCTTCCGGGAATAGTAGTGTTTATATCGGCAACTTGGTTTAATCCTCCAATGTCTGTATAAATTCCTGTATCAAACAAAGACCCGTTAAAGTTATCATTGAGTGCTAAAATTCCTCTAAAACTTACATTTCCATTATTATTAATAATAGGAGGCTGAAAAGTCAGAAAGGTATCTGTTTCGTCAGGGATTGGATTATTGGGAATTGGGGTATTAGTATCCGCAACGAGATTTAAGCCATTAATATCTGTATATATTCCCTGCTGATTTTCAAACTTTCTTCCTAAAAATGCAATATTTCCATTTTCATTAATAGCAGGCCAAGTTAAGTCACTAAAGTTAGTTTCTCCATCTTCAATGTAATAGCCAAAACCTGTAAAATTTTCTGTACCGTTAGGAATAGGAGTATCAGTATTAGCAATTCTAGTAAAAGTAAAAGTCATAATTTAATTTTAGACATTTTTGCTTTATTCAAGGGGTTTAGGTTTTGGGTAACAATAGTTTTCCTAAAACATAACACCTAAAACCTAAAACCTAACAACTTATAATAAGCGCTGAAGAGAAATATTTGCTGCTTGAGATACTTGGGGATAACTGTCTTTTTCTAAGTATTTCAAAGCCGATATACTCTTAGGACTTGGTAGGTTTCCTAAAGCTTCTGCCAACCTTTGCCTAATTAACCAATCTTCTGATAGGGTAAACCTGAGAATATCATCTATTGCTCCTAAGTCTCTAATTTCTCCTAAAGCAGCGATCGCTGCTTGTTGTATTACTAATTCTGGACTATCTAAAGCTCCTATTAATAGATCGCGAGCCCGTTGATCTTTGAGGTTGCCCAATGAAACGGCTGCACTAAAACGTACTAACCAACTGGTATCTTCATAGAATGCTCGTACTAGCGGTTCAAAGGCTCTAATATCTTCTAAGTAGCCCAAGGCCCCTGCTGCATCGGCGCGGATGCCATAATCTGGGTCTTTTTCTAGTAATTCTATTAAAATTGGGTAGGATTCGTCTGTCTGTTTGACACCCAGGGCAAATACTGCCATGGAGCGTACTGGTAGGTTGGGGTCATTTAATACTTTTTTGATTAAAGGTACTGCTTCAGTAGCAGATATTTCTCGTAAATGGGCAAGAGCTAGGAGGCGATCGCGTGAGTTTTCACTATCTAATTGAGCTGATATTTGTTCTAAACTGATGTTTTGCATAATTTGGCCTTTCTTAGTAAAACTTTATATTTATCTAAGTATTATAATCATTATCAATAATGACTTAGGAGATCGGCTAACCTCACCGATTATGACAAATGACTTAAGTATTTAGTCAATATTTAAGTAAGTTTTTTTTTGCTCAATTTACAAAGTAAAATTATCAACCAAGTTAAAATGAAAATAAATCACCTATATTATAGAAAAAAATATTAGGTTTGGCTCCTGAGATGAGTATAAATCTGTTTATTGGTAATGAGCAACTAAGCCCAGAAAAATCTCAAACTACTAATACGAATTCTCAAGATAATTAAGAGGAAATACTATGGTTTATCAATCAAATATTAATTCTGCTCCGCTAGAACAAGCAATTGATCGGCATCCTTTAATGGTGTCTCCAGAAACTCCCTTTGTTGATGTATTAAGACTGATGTGTAAGTTGCAAAGTAGTTATAATTTGCCAAATGTAAATATATCTAAAAATGGCAAAAATGATGATTCAGTCTTATCAAGTCAAGCTAAAGCTACAATTGTATTAGTAGTAGAAAATAAATCTACTTTATTAGGAATATTTACTACAAGCGATCTAGTAAAATTAATTGCTACTGATAAAATTAGTAATCTAGATAATGTATCAGAAAGTTTGACAATAGCAGATGTGATGTCTGCCACTGTTGTGATTCTTAAAGAATCAGATGAGCAAGATTTATTCACTGCTTTGTCACTGTTTCGAGAGCATAAAATTAGTCATTTGCCAGTAGTTGATAGCAAAAGTCAAATAGTTGGTGTGGTGACACCAGAAAGAATTCGTCAAGTCTTGCAACCATCTAATATTCTCAGATTAAGACGAGTAAATGAAGTCAAAAACGATATACCTGCAGTCACAACACCAAAAACATCATCATTATTGAAGATTAGCAAACTGATGTCAGAGCAACAACTGAGTTGTCTTGTGATTACAGAGGAGAAAAAACTTAAAACACAAAAAACTAGTATTGAAAAACCTGTAGGTTTAATTACTACAGATGATATTGTGCAAAGCTATTTTATTGATCTGGATTTCGCACAAACACCTGTGACGAAGATTATGAAAACTACGCTAAATTGTCTCAAACCAACAGATTCTCTGTGGGATGCTCATCAAAAAATGCTTAAAGATCAGGTGCAAATATTGGTAGTATGTGGTAGACAAGGAGAGTTACAGGGAATAGTTCATCAGACGAGTTTACTGCAAGTTTTAGACCCTACAGTAATGTTTTCAATGGTACGGAAATTACGAAAAGATGTCAATCAACTTCAAGCAGAAAAATTTGAACTTTTACGCACTCGAAATGCTGAATTAGAAAAAGAGGTACGGGCCCGCACAGCAGAAATCCAAGCACAGTTGGAGCGTGATCGCCTCTTGGCGCACATTGCTCTACGAATTCACCAATCTCTAAATCTGGATGAAATTATTAACGCTGCAGTGATGGAAGTTCAACAATTTTTAAATGCTGACAGGGTAGTGTTAGTGCGAGTAGAATCTTCTACTGTAGCAAGAGTTGTCGCGGAATCTGTTGCATCAAATTATGACTCTTGCTTGGGAGATGTAATTCCTGTTAAGTGTCTAATAAATAAATGTATTATTCAGGCAATTACCAATATTGAGGAATCTGAGCTGGATGCAGAAGAAATTGCTCGGTTACAGCAAAAGCAAGTAAAAGCTTTCCTGAAAGTGCCAATTTTGGAAGATGGGCAGTTATGGGGAATTATGTCTACCCACCAATGTTCGGGGGAGCGAGAATGGCAGTCTTCTGAAATAGACTTATTGACTCAGTTAGCAACTCAGTTAGCGATCGCGATTCAACAGGCGCAACTTTACCAACAAGTTCAAACTCTGAATACTGACTTAGAAAGACAAGTTCAAGAGCGTACTGCACAGCTAGAACAGAAAGTTAAAGAATTAGAGCAACTTAATATTCTCAAAGATGATTTCTTAAGCACGGTTTCCCATGAGTTGCGAACACCTTTATCAAATATGAAAATGGCAATTTATATGCTGAGTATTATGCCTACTTCAGAGCGTTGTCAACAGTATTTGCACATTTTAGATACAGAGTGTAAAAGAGAAATTGAATTAATTACTGATTTGTTAGATTTACAGCGCCTAGAAGCTGGTGGTGAATCTGTTTGTTTAGATAGTTTAGATTTAGCTGATTGGTTGCCGAATATTCTTGAACCTTTTAAGTCTCGGACTCAAGAGCGTCAACAAAAGCTGAAAGTTAAATCTCCTAAGAAATTGCCAAAGATTCGTTCTAATAATAATAGTTTAAGCCGAATTTTAGCAGAGTTGCTCAATAATGCTTGTAAGTATACTCAGGATGGTGGGGAAGTTAAATTTACTATTGAATTTGACCGGATAAAAGATAATAAAAAAAGCCTTGATGAAACACCTTCTATGATTAAATTTATTATTAGTAATCCCTCGGAAATTCCAGAGTCAGAATTACCAAAAATATTTAATAAGTTTTATCGAGTTCCTAATGCCGATCCATGGAAACAAGGTGGTACTGGTTTGGGTTTGGCTTTGGTGAAGAAATTAGTAGAACAATTGCAAGGAGATTTATCAGTTGTTAGTAGTAATGGTAGGACAACTTTTACAGTAGAATTGCCAATGTAATTATTGTATTGGGTATTAGTGTTATGTTGGGTTGAGACGAGTGTTAGTGGAATTTATCTACAGGCTCAACCTAACATTTATCAATTTATACAACAATAAATTATCATAGTTGAAAATCTTTAATACCTGCTTTAAGTTGAGTTTGACTATAATTTTAACCTACGTTATGTTAATATCATATCTTCTACTTGAACAAAGAAATTTTATTGGCTTTTTGTTAACTATTTAATAGTCGAAGATAGAAAAATCATGGATGAAATCATCAAGACAATTATTACTTTAGCAATACCAGGGTTATATCTCTGGATGATAAAAAATGCTACAGTGAAAGCAGGATAAAGTGGTATTTGGAGGGCTTTTATCAAGCTAAAATTATTTTTTTGCAACTATGTAACTGTCTTAATAGTAATATTTTTGGGATTAGCTGCTTACTATTTGAGTGAAGTATTTATTGATGGTTTACTTCTTGGATATTATCAAAAAAGACTCCAGTTATACTCAGCATAAAAGTTAATAGATGAAATTGATAAATCGCCAATTTCTCTACCTTTAAAAATACAGCTAAAATGGTCAATTATCCATCATCCTATTCACAAGGGAATTAAAGCCAATTAATTTTATAAAAATCATGCGTCTTGTTTTTATCCTAATCACAATTTTCACTGCTCTATTTTCCCTCATAAGTTATCTAGGACAATTTCACCAAATATTTGAAGTAACTTCTCATTTCAAATTGCAATATTTGATAATTGCTTGCTGCACCCTATTTTTCTGGATAATAATTCGCAAAAAAATCTGGATTTTCGTAAGTTTAGGCTGCATTTTGCTGAATTTATTGGTGATAGTTCCTTGGTATTTACCATCATCACAAATAATTGCTGGAGAGGAGGTAAATAAAATTAGAATTTTACAGTTAAATGTTTTTACCAATAATCAGCAATATAGTCGAGCGATCGCTTTGGTTAAAAAAGAAAATCCTGATATTGCAGTTTTCCAAGAAGTTAGTGAAAAATGGGCGGAAGAATTAAAGGTTTTACGCCAGAGTTATCCTTATGTTTTTCATAACCAAAATAACCGCATATTTGGCAAACGCACATTTGGCAAATCAATTTACAGTAAAATTCCCCTAGAAAACCAAAATATAAAAATTATATCTAAGTCTTATAAAAGAACAGCTCTAGTTACTCAGTTAAAAGTTCCTGGAAAAGCTATTTCCTTAATCGTAACTCATCTGGCAATTCCTATTACAAAATTTAGTTTTCAGGTGCGAAATGAAGAATTTGCAGTCTTAGCAGATTATGTCTCAAAACTTCAATCTCCGGTAATAGTAGTTGGGGATTTTAATACGAGTTTATGGTCGCCTTATTATCAACAGTTTGTTGAGAAAACAGGATTAAGAAATGGGCGACATGGGTTTGGTATTCAACCGTCTTGGCCAACATTTTTGCCACTATTTTATATGCCTATTGATCATTGTTTAGTAAGTTCTGAATTTCAAGTTTTAAATAGTCGTATTGGTGAAAATGTAGGTTCCGATCATTTACCAGTAATTACAGATGTGGCTATTTCTCAAAAAGCTGAATCTAGTTAAATAGGGTTTGCTGAATAAAGTATTTTGGTAGGGGTAGGAGACAGGAGACAGGAGACAGGAGACAACCCACCCCTAACCCCTCCCACGAGGGGAAGACAGGAGAAATGGAAATTATAGAGGAGGTAGTTGTAAAAATTGTCCGAATATTTTTCTGGCATAATCATCCTCAAATAGTAGCTTTTTGCAGCTCTATAGACCGAAAACCTTGCAGTTTTTTTAGACGGAAAAAGGCTGAAATCAATATCTATCAGTGCTTTTATATTTAATCATCAAGCCCTAAATATTGATAGGTAAATTTATCCTTATAAATTACCGAAAAATATCATTCTTATTATCAGTTAACTGCAGTCCAAATTAAAAACAATATAGAAAATTGATGGATGAAATAATCAAGAAAGTTATTACTTTAGCAATACCAGGGTCATATCTCTGGATGATTAAAAATGCTACAGTTCAAGCAGGCGAAAGTGGTATTTGGACAGCTTTTATCAAGCTAAATATATTTTTTGGCAACTATGTAACTGTCTTAATAGTAATATTTTTGGGATTAGCTGCTTACTATTTGAGTGAAGTATTTGTTGATGGTTTACTTCTACAATTTTATCAAAAACGACTCCAGTCAGAGTCAGCATAAAAGTTAATAGATGAAATTGACAAATTGCCAATTTCTCTGCCTTTGAAAATACAGCTAAAATGGTCAATTATCCATCATCCTATTCACAAGAAAATTAATTTGAGAAAAGTCCTGCGCCGTGGTTTTATCCTCATGACAATTTTAACAACTATATTTTCTCTCACGGGTTATCTAGGATTCTTTAACCAAATATTTGAACTAACTTCTCATTTCAAATTGCAATATTTGATAATTAGCTGCTGCACCTTATTTTTCTGGATAATAACTCGCAAAAAACTCTTGGCTTTGGTGAGTTTAGGCTGTATTTTGCTGAACTTATTTGTGATAATTCCTTGGTATTTACCATCATCACAAATAATGTCTGGAGAGCAGATAAATAAAATTAGAATCTTCCAGTTAAATGTGTTTAATAAAAATCAGCAATATAGTCAAGCGATCGCTTTAGTTAAAAAAGAAAATCCTGATGTGGTAGTTTTCCTAGAAGTTAGTGAAAAATGGGATGAAAAATTAAAGGCTTTACAGGAGAATTATCCCTATGTTTTTCATAACCAAGATAATCCTAGATTTGGCAAATCAATTTACAGTAAAATTCCTCTAGAGAACTCAAATAAAATAATTACAGCTAAGTATCAGAAGTCTAAGACAAGAAAATCTCTAGTTACCCAGTTAAAAGTTTCTGGAAAACCTATTTCCTTAATCGTAACTCATCCGACAATTCCTACTAAAAGAGCTAGTTTTAAATTGCGAAATCAAGAATTAGAATTATTGGCAGATTATGTATCAAAAATAGAATCTCCAATCATAGTAGTTGGAGATTTTAACACCAGTATATGGTCGCCTTATTATCAACAGTTTGTTGAGAAAACAAGGTTAAGAAATGGGCGACGCGGTTTTGGTATTCAACCATCTTGGCCGACTGATTTTCCACTATTTTATATTCCTATAGATCATTGTTTTGTTAGTTCTGAATTTGAAGTTTTGAATAGTCGTATTGGTGAAAATGTAGGTTCCGATCATTTACCATTAATTACAGATGTGGCTATTCCTATTCTTGAGTAGGGACGTTGGATGCAACGTCCGTCAAGAACGGTTCAATTTTCTGGCGATCGCGAACTAGCAGGAATCACCAAAACAGGGCAATGGGCATCCTTTAAAATTCCCTCACTGACACTACCTACAAATAATTTCTCAATTCCACTGCGCCCATGAGAACCCACTATAATCAAATCAGCAGCTAATTTTTTTGCTTCTGTTAATATTGTTTCGACTGTTGCTCCCTGTAGTAACAGAGCAACCGCATCAAAACCTTTTTGGCGTAGTTGCTCGGCCACATCTTGAATTTGCTGATGTTCGTGACGAAATTCTTCCGCCCAATGTTCTCGCTTGCTCTGGGGGCCAGTTTTAAAACCAACAAAATCTGGTTCGGGTTCGGCAATGTGGATTAACCATACTTTGCTTTTAAAAGCTTGGGCGAGAGTTTCAGCTTGAGTAATAATGGCGGGGGTTATTTCCGAAAAGTCGATGGCAACAACTATATTTTTCATTGTTAATTAAGCTTAGTAATTTGATGTAGCAATTTTATACTAAGATCCAGTTTAGACAGGAAGCTCTATTAGAAAGACAAGGCAGAAGGGTTAGGAAACATAGAGAGTTTCAAATACTAAGTCTCCCGTGACTTTTGAGAATTAGTATCGAACCCATTTGATATCTATATAATTATGGTAATCAAGTCTTTTCGCGGATCAATTTTGAGGAAAAACCTGAAGAAGGAGTGTTGAATTTTTTGTATTATTTCTCCCCACATATTCCTTCTTCCCTCTTACCTCATGTCTCCTGTCTCCTGGCTAAAAAAACTTAATATTTATGAAGATACCAAATGGGTTCTATAGAATTATTAATTCTATGCTGTTTTCTGACATTTGCATAAAGGAATATTTGATTCTGCTAGAACAAAAAATATCGCTGTGCCATCGGTAAAACTGTTGCAGGTTCGCAAGTCAATAATTCACCATCAGCTCTCACTTCATAACTTTCAGCGTCTACCTCTACTTCTGGCAAAGCATCATTTAGCTTCATATCCCGTTTGCCAATTTGACGAGTATTTGCCACCCCCACTGCTGGTTTACTTAACTTAAGTTGAGCAGGAATATCTGCTGCCAAAGCTGCTTGGGAAACAAAAGTCAAACAAGTAGGAGCGATCGCTCCCCCAAAACTAGCAAACATGGGCTGCATATGTACTGGTTGCGGAGTGGGAATACTGGCATTTGCATCTCCCATCTGAGCATAAGCAATAGCTCCCCCCTTAATTACAATCTCCGGTTTTACCCCAAACATGGCAGGTCGCCACAAACACAAATCCGCTAGTTTGCCAACTTCAACCGAGCCGACATATTCAGCAATACCATGGGTTATAGCTGGATTAATCGTGTATTTTGCCACATAACGTTTTGCCCGCAAATTATCATTTTCCCCAGTTTCTCCATTCAAACGCCCCCGCTGTACTTTCATTTTGTGACCAGTCTGCCAAGTTCTAATAATTACTTCTCCTACTCGCCCCATTGCTTGAGAGTCAGAAGCAATCATGCTAAATGCTCCTAAATCGTGTAATATATCCTCAGCAGCAATGGTTTCCCGGCGAATGCGAGATTCTGCAAAAGCCACATCTTCGGGAATATTCCGGTCTAGGTGATGACACACCATTAACATATCTAGATGCTCTTCTAAAGTATTGAGGGTATAGGGACGAGTGGGGTTAGTGGAAGATGGCAGCACATTTGCCAGACCGCAGACTTTGATAATATCGGGAGCATGACCGCCTCCTGCACCTTCTGTGTGGTAGGTGTGAATTGCCCGGTTTTTAAAAGCTGCTATGGTGGTTTCTACAAACCCGGCTTCGTTAAGGGTGTCGGTGTGGATGGCGACTTGTACGTCGTATTGGTCAGCGACGCTTAAGCAGGTGTCGATGGTAGCGGGTGTCGTCCCCCAGTCTTCGTGCAGTTTTAATCCCATTGCTCCAGCTAATATTTGTTCTACTAATGCTTGGGGTTGACTGCTGTTACCTTTGCCGAGAAAACCTAGATTTACTGGGAAAGCATCTGCTGCTTGCAACATCCGGTAGATATTCCAGGGGCCGGGAGTGCAGGTGGTGGCGTTTGTACCTGTGGCGGGGCCTGTGCCTCCGCCGAGCATGGTTGTGATGCCGGAGGCGATCGCTGTTTCGATTTGTTGAGGACAGATAAAGTGGATGTGGGAGTCAATACCTCCGGCGGTTAATATCATACCTTCTCCGGCTAATGCTTCTGTGCCAGGGCCAATAATGATGTCTATATTGTCTTGGATGTAGGGGTTGCCTGCTTTGCCAATTTTAAATATTTTGCCATCTTTGATGCCGATGTCTGCTTTGACGATACCCCACCAGTCAAGGATAAGGGCGTTGGTGATGACAAGATCGACTGCACCTTCCGCATTGGAGATAGGAGATTGCCCCATCCCGTCCCGGATGACTTTGCCTCCCCCAAATTTTACTTCATCGCCATAAGTAGTATAGTCTTGTTCTACTTCTATGAATAGTTCTGTGTCGGCTAGACGGATGCGATCGCCTACTGTCGGACCATAGGTTTCGGCGTAGGCGCGACGGTTCATTCTGTAAGCCATATTCTATTTCCTTCTCACTCCATAATTTTTATATTCAATTAAATGTTCTTAATTAAATATTAATTTATTTAATTTCTTGAGATTATCATAACAAATAATTATATTATTAATTTTAGTAAGTATAAATTTTATGAAAGTCAATCTAGGTTTTGGCAATTTTAGACTTTTGGCTGTGAGTGCCTTTCTATTATTCTTTTCTTCTGATCATATTTTTGCTTCTATAGCATTCTATCGTAGCAGTAGCAGAAAGTGGTGAAAATTCAGTATTATTAGCTGAGTTATCGCCTGGTAGTTAGCGACACTGTGCTAAACAGAATGAGAATTTAGTTGAAGCTTTTTATATTGAAACAGCTAATTTTTTTCCAAATATTTGTGAAAAACCTGATGGTACATTAATTGATATTGGTGGCGAGAAAGCTAATCCTGATGATGTGATGAAAATTCCTGCAATGACGGAAGAAGGAACCGGATATGTTGCTGAGGATGAAAATATTAGATATATTGTAACAGGCGCTACTTTTAGTATTGTGAAAGATGCTAAGACTATCAGTGAAGAGCAAGTGATATATTTATGTAGTAAATTTTCTGAAAAATCATGTTAACAGAGGTAGTAACTTTCTAGATTTTACTTTCAATAAAATTTAAAAATGTAGGTATTTTCTAGGTATTTCCCACTATAAGCATCAAAGATTAAGTAATTAAGTCTAATGATAGACTTAATTTTATAAACATTAATCTCAAACATTTGTCAGATAAGCTGTTGAGTAAAATCTAGAGAAATTTAATAGCATATTAATTTTCTGGCTGTGATGATGTATGATGGAACGAACTCATTATTTGATTTATCAGAGGACTAAACAGTGAATTTTGTCAAGACTAATAAAGAATTCTTAAAATTAGGACTTCTAAGTCTCGGTGCATTTCTTTTATCTACCTATTCAGTAAAGGTTCTAGCATCTACTAGCGAAGTAGAAATAGAACAAAACTCTATGTTATTGGCTGAATCATCCCGAAATTCTATGCGTGTTTGTTCTCAGAAAGGAGCCAACTGGTCTGAGATAAATTACTTTGAATCCAAAAACTATTTTGCAAATATTTGTCGTCAACCAAGTGGCAATTTAATGTTAATTGCTGGCAAAAAATCTAATCCGAATGAAGTTCTAGAGTTACCTGTAGAATTCAACGAAGGATATTTTGCCGTTGATGGTAATCGAACTTTTATAGTAGATGATGGTTCTTTTAGTATGGCAATCAATGGTCTGGTAGTCAAAAAAGAACAGATTATTTATCAGGGACAATCTAATTAAAAATTACTTTGATGGAAATAATATGACAAATTTTTAAGTATATTAAGTATAATCAAGCTGCGATAAAAAAAACTGCTATAAAAATGCCTAATTAAATTTGAGAACATTAGGGAATATAAACAGTAGTTGGTTCTACTCCTAATTCTTCGCGCCATTCCGATAAGGTTTTTTTCCAATTTTCTTCCCATTTTTGAGCTAAAAAAGGTTTAGCTTTTGCCCCCATACGATATCCGAGAGCAATACAGTCTAGTAAGTTTTCTAGATCAGTAGGATATTGTAGTAATATCTTTAATAAACCACCAGCTATTAAGACTACAGACATAGGTCTACGGGTTTGAGCAAGTACAAATGCTTGTAGACCTAATTCTCCAACAACATCAGTACCAAAACCTGTGACTAAATGCCAAATATCGTGAGTTTGTCGCAGACGTAAAAGAATATAATTAGTATTGTCTTTTACTGTTAACTTGCGGTAAAAATTTGGGTCGAAACCTGTTTCTAATAAGTAAGATGCGTAGATATATCCTAAAGAATTTTCAGGATATTTCAACAACAACTCTATATCTGGAGGTGGAGCTATATAACGTTCTTGAATAATTTGTGCAACTGCAGGATTTTGTTTCACATATTCTACTGAAAGTTTAGTAGCATCCGCGTTCATTAACCCATCTTCAATATCAAAAACAGATTCGGTATTACTAGGATTTTTGACTATAGAAACAAATCCTTTGACAGTGTTAAAAAGTTCAATATTTAAGTGTCGCCAAGTTAATAACATAGTTCCTCTAATTGTAGATAATTAAAATTACTGATTTATGTAATTTATATCTCTACGATATAGGAATTTTGATTAACTGTCTCTGGACAAAAACCTAAAAGTGATTTACAAATTAAATCAAAGGTAGGATATATAGCGCTATAGCAAAGCAATATGACATGAGCTGTGTCTGTCCACTACTAGATTGACACATCTAATACCAAATTGATAAATGTTGGCTACAAATATTATCAATCTTGGGTTTTGAGTGTGGGGTGTTGGGTGTGGTGCAATCATCGGAAACACAAAGAAAAAGGCTGGTTATCAAAGGGATAAAGTCGAAAAACTTGATTAATTAGTTAATAGTTGAAGTTGGCTCAAGCATCACATTCTTTTT
>JASJEE010000222.1 GCA_030064835.1 Microcoleaceae cyanobacterium MO_207.B10
TAGGAGTTTCAACTTTTTTATTTACTTTTTAATTACCCGCAACCTATGGGCGGATTGCTATATAACTTATTGTTAGCTAGAAGCAGTATTATAGCAATTTGATAAATGTTTGCTACAAATTAATTTCTAGGTTGAGCGGTGGTAGTTCAACAATTAATAATTCATAATTAAAATAATTAACAATTAAATAGGTAGGGGAAATTAAACGGAAAATGCTAAACGCTCTAACTTCCTTATTGTAAATGATTTAGGTTTTCGGGTTGAACCTTTATTTATAACAACCTAAGTTACCTTTATTAGAAAAGAATAAAATTGACTAAAAGGAAAATTTTTTCTTATTTCCCCTGAAAATGAGGAGACTTTATACCAAAATTTTTGTGTAGGGAATAAATGCTTAATTAGATATTTATATCTGAAATTATGTTTTTCAATTGTCCAATTTATTTGTAAAATTCCACCACTAATTTAACTTCCCAATTTTTCTAATCTTTTTGTAGTTAACCGACTATTTGTTGACAAAATTTGATTGCTTCAAATAAATCACTGGTTTGATGTGGATAATTAATTTCTGGTCGCTTAATTATCACTAATTTAATACCCAATTCTGCTGCTAGCGATCGCTTAATATCTTCCCCACCCGCCAAACCTGATGCTTTAGTCACAACTAAAGAAATACCCCACTGTTGCCAAAGTGCTTTTTCCAAACTAGCAGAAATAGGTGGACGAATAGCAATTAATCTATCGGGAGTAAAACCAGCATTTAAAGCAATTTGTACAGACTCAGGTGAAGGTAAAATACGAGCAAAAAGAGTAGACAAATTTTGCCAAGGCTGAAACAAATGTAGGGTTTTGTAACCAGATGTCAACATCACCCTTTCTCCTCTTAAATAATCTCCTGTAACTAAACTTTCAAAACTATCTAATAGAGTTATAGATAATTTATCAAGATTGTTTGACGTATTCAATATTTTCTCATTTTTTACTATCTGAAATTTTGGACGTTCGTAGCGCAAATAAGGAATTTGTTTTTCTGTAGCAACTTGAATAGCCAAACTGGAAATTTCCACAGCATAGGGATGGGAAACATCCAAAATAGCAATTATTTTTTGTTGTTGTAAAAAGTCTGATAAATTTTGAGAATCTAAAGATTTCGCCCAAATATGCAACAGTGGAGAAACAGGATATAAAGATTTAGCTGCTTGTGTAGTCACAGTAACAGTGCAAGGTAGTTGAAATTGCACCATTTCCCTTGCTAAAGTAGAACTTTCCCTTGTACCACCAACTAACCAAATACGACCGTTATTTCCCACTATTTAAAATTGTTTAAAACTTTACTTTATAAAGTTGAAATAATTCTCCTCCCAGTCGCTTAACTATTTTTCCTCCCATAGCTTTAATCATTTTTTCCCAATCTTCTAGGGGAAACAAAAATACCTCTGAGCCTAAATAAGTTTCTAAAATTGCCCAATTTTCTGCTAAAGGTTGTTCTGGGTTAATTACATCAAAAACAAACTGACCTTCCGCTTTAAGTACCCGTTTGACTTCTTGAATTACTGCCATCCAGTAATCTAGGGGATAATAACAACTAAAACCTGTAGCGATCGCCAATTCAAACTCATTTGCTTCATAATTTAATTGATGAGCCGGACCTAATTCTACACCTTTAAACAGTTTATAATTTAGTAGAGAACCTCGATGATTTATATTATCCCTAACAATGGTACTTATTTCTTGACCATAAAAAAAAGCTTCCCAATCTCGCCAAGGATAAACCAAAAAGCTAACTCCACAGCCAATATCCAAACATTTTTGATTTTTCTTTGGTTTAGCAATTTCCCAGAATGGGGAAACTACTTTTGTATTTAGATTACCAGAAACCCGCTCTTGAAATATTGGCATTGCTTCTACTTCCGGGGGTAACTCAAAAGCTTCCCCATTATATTCTTGATCAAAGCGAGATTTTACCGCCATAATTTGGGTTTGCCAATCATCAGACTTTGATTCAGCAAACCAGGAAGATTGTTCTTTCTCCAGAGATGAAACAGACTTTTTTTTGGACATTTTTCTTATTATCGTCTCGAGCCTTTGAGAGCTTTTGTAAAGTTCTTACGATAAGATTTATTACCTATTAATAACACAGGCCACAATAAAGATAATAGCAAACGATTTGAAAAGCTTCTCGAAAAATTTGTCTGTTCAAATCCCTTCCAGAATTTCCAGATACCGCCTCCGTATACAACAATTAATATTAGGCCAATCAATGTACTCATAGTAGAAAAATTCTTCACAAATTAGCATATTGGACATGGCCCAATTTAATAGTTTAATTAATCCTAATTGGGCTTTAAGTATCATCTTCGTCTATTTATTATAACTAATATTAGGTAATATTAGGTATGATCCACAGAGTCAAAATCAAATCTTAATCAAGCTGTACAGTAAATTTAGTCAAAAAAGTTGTAGTTCTTGAGGATGATTTTTTAAAAAAGCTGTTGTTAAAAATTTCAGCAAAATCAGCAAAAATAGGCAGAAATAGATTACTTAATATTATTGATATTATTGATTGATGAATAAGAAGCAAAAACTGATTCAGGAGGAATTATGCGTGCAGTGTTAATGGCTGGAGGTTCAGGAACACGACTCAGACCACTGACCTGCGACCTACCTAAACCAATGGTGCCAATTTTGAATCGTCCCATAGCCGAACATATCATTAATCTCTTAAAAAAACATCAGATGAGAGAGATTATTGCTACTTTACATTATCTACCTGATGTGATGCGTGAATATTTTCAAGATGGGAGTCAATTTGGTGTGCAAATGACTTATGCTGTCGAAGAAGATCAACCTTTAGGAACAGCAGGTTGTGTCAAAAATATTGCAGAACTTTTAGATGAAACTTTTTTAGTAATTAGTGGCGATACAATCACAGATTTTGATTTAACTGAAGCCATAAATTTTCATAAAAAAAATAAAGCAAAAGCGACTTTAGTCCTGACTCGTGTACCCAACCCTATTGAATTTGGAGTAGTAATTACAGATGAAAACCAGAGAATAAAAAGATTTCTCGAAAAACCTTCTACAAGCGAAGTATTTTCTGACACTATAAATACAGGAACTTACATTTTAGAACCAGAAGTTTTAGACTATTTACCAGCAAATCAAGAAAGTGATTTCTCTAAAGAATTATTTCCTTTATTATTAGATAAAAATGAGCCAATGTATGGCTATGTCGCAGAAGGTTATTGGTGTGATGTCGGACATTTAGATGCTTATCGTGAAGCCCAATATGATGCACTTCAACGCATAGTAAAACTAGATTTTGCCTATCAGGAGCAATCCCCAGGATTGTGGATAGGAGAAAATACTTATATCGACCGCACAGCCAAAATAGAGGCACCAGCTTTAATCGGGGAAAACTGTAGAATTGGCCCTAGAGTCCAGATAGAAGCAGGTACAGTAATTGGAGATAATGTCACAATTAGTGCTGATGCTGATGTGAAACGCCCCATCATCTGGAATGGAGCATTAGTAGGGGAAGATGCAAATTTACGAGCTTGTGTGATTTGTCGAGGTACGAGAGTAGATCGTAGGGCTCAAGTATTGGAAGGCTCTGTAGTTGGCTCTTTGTCTACTGTAGGAGAAGAAGCTCAAATTAGTCCAAATGTCAGAGTTTGGCCGAGTAAAAAAATTGAATCTGGAGCCACACTAAATATTAACTTAATTTGGGGTTCTACTGCTCAGAGAAATCTATTTGGTCAACGAGGAGTTCAAGGATTAGCAAATATTGATATTACCCCCGAATTTGCTGTTAAATTAGGAGCGGCTTATGGATCTACATTAAAGCCTGGTTCTACAGTATCAGTTTCTCGCGACCAACGTAGTATATCTCGGATGGTTTCTCGGTCTTTAATTGCTGGGTTGATGTCTGTTGGAGTGAATGTCGTAAATTTAGAATCCACTGCTATTCCGATTGCCAGAACAGTCTTACCAACTTTAGATGTAGCAGGTGGAATTCATGTCCGTCTTTCTCCAGATCGCTCCGATCAAATATTAATTGAAATCTTTGATTACCAAGGAATTAATATTTCTAAAGCTAAGGAGAAAAAAATAGAAGGAGCATATTTTAAAGAAGATTTGCGTCGAGTGCAAATTCTAGAAATTGGCAATATGGTTTATCGTAGCGAAGTATTAGATATTTATAGTAAAGGATTTGAAAATCATCTAAATGTTGAAGCAGTTCGTTATAGTAAATCCAAGGTAGTAATTGATTATTGTTATGGAGTTTCTGGAGCAATATTACCCCAATTATTAGCTAAATTTGGTTGTGATGCAGTAGTGCTTAATGCTAGCTTAAAACAAACAACTTTAGCCATAGAAGAAAGAGAAAATTTATTAGATCAACTAGGTCGCGTCGTAGAAGCTTTACAAGCAAATGTCGGAGTTCAGGTATCAGCAAATGGAGAACAATTAATATTAGTAGATGAAACTGGTTCTGCAATTCGTGGTGAAATGTTAACAGCATTGATGGTAAATTTAATGTTGACCGCTCACCCACGCAGTAATGTAGTTGTACCAATAAATGCTTCTGCAGCTATAGAAAAAATTGCTCGTCGTTACGACGCTCATGTGATTAGAACAAAAGCTAATCCTACAGCATTGATGGAAGCTTGCCAAGTTAATCCGAATGTTGTCATTGGTGGTAGTGGCGAAATAGGATTTATTTTTCCTAAATTACATCCTGGTTTTGATGCGATGTTTTGCATCGCTAAAGTAATTGAAATGTTAACAATTCAAGAGCGATCGCTCGGACAAATAACTGCAGATATTCCCCCTGTTACCCATCGTTTTTATACAGTACGTTGTCCGTGGAAAGTAAAGGGAGCATTAATGCGGTATCTCGTAGAAACTAATCCACCCGAACAATTAGAACTAACAGATGGAGTCAAAATAGTTAATCATCAAAACGACAATTGGGTACTAATTTTACCAGATGCTGGAGAACCCTTAGTACATATTTATGCAGACAGTAATGATCGAGATTGGGTAGATAAAAGTTTAAGAGATTATCGCAATATGATACATGATTTTGTTAACCTATGTACTACAAAAAATCAGTTAGATGATTTCTAATTATTCAGATAAAATAATTTAAGTAAGCATTTCCTAATGAATGCTTTCCTTGCAGAATGCTACGCAAACGCAAACAGCTTTTAGCATTCACCATATTAGCAAATAATCAATAATTGATTCTCAAGTTAAAGGAGCTTACGCCAGACAGTAACTTTTAATTTTCTCTCTATTTCCCAATTGCTTTTACCGAAAAATTCTGGTCTAATATCAAATCCGGTTGAATACTTATTATATAGTTGTTATATAGTTGGGAGAGATGGGGGGATGGGTAGGTGGAGAGATTGAAGGCTTGAAGTAATTATAAAATTATTAACACACAGTCGTTGAACCGGATTCTATATAAATCCTCCCTCTTTTCAGGAGAAATTAAGAAAAAAATTATCTTTAGTCAATCCTATCCCTTTTAAAGCTATCCCTGCTCAGGAACTCCTGAAACCCTTGTAGGAGGGTGGGGAGAGGGGGAAGAAGGGGAAGAGTGGGGAGTAAGAATCTTGTCTACATTCCTCACTCATAGTGTATTGAATTAGACACTTTTCTCCGCAAAAAGCCTGGCTCACGATTTAATTATCATAAATTCTATTTTTTGTCAAATTTTATCTTAAGAAAGATGTTGATCAAGCATAGCTTTTAAAGAGAGGTAATTTTCATTATTAATGATTCATTATTCATTATTAATTATTAATTGTTGAAATAACACTCATATCTTTCTGCTTTGATTCTAACTATCAATACCCTCTTGAACAGAACACCTGATTTAAACCTAAAATATAAAGTAGCAAATCAGTCAAGCAAAAATTAGAAAAAGTAATGAATAGCTGTATTTTAATAGTACGAATAATCAAAGAACCTGAACTTCGCTACACTGCCGATGCCCAAATACCCGTAGCAGAAATGATGGTAGAATTTCCCAACATTGGAGTTGATAATAAACCAGCAATACTTAAAGTCGTAGCATGGCGAGATTTAGCTCAACAAGTCAGCCAACAATATCACGAAGGAGACGTAGTTATTGTCGAAGGACGATTGAATATGAATACTATTGATAGGCCAGAAGGTTTTAAAGAAAAACGGGCCGAACTAACCGCCTCCAGATTTTATCCTGCTGGTGTTGAAGCCATGGGCCAAGAACCAGCTCAAATGTCCACAATTAGCTCTCGTGGCAGCTTAGGCAAACAGCAACCACAGGATAGAGACTACGGCGATAATGTTGTAGCGTTAGAGTCCCGCCGTAGTTCCACAGTAAAACAAAAGCCAAAACCAAGTCAGTCAGAAGCAGAAATGCCATCCCAAGACAGTGAAGGCCCTGGAGATTACGATCCAATTCCTTTTTAGTTAAACTCAGGGGTTAAGGTTGACGGAATTAACTGCCCACCAAATACTTCGACAAAACTGGCAGTAAGCTGAGGTAAAACTTCATCTATAGTAATACCAGGAATAAATTCAGCCAGACTGCCAACAGGACGATTAGAAATACCACAAGGTACAATCTTCTCAAAACCCTGCAATTCAGGGCAAACGTTGAAAGCAAAGCCGTGCATAGTAATCCAACGACTAACCTTAATCCCGATCGCCGCAACTTTTCGTCCCTCTAGCCATACCCCTGTTAAACCAGGATATCGTTCACCTTTGAGACCATAAAAATCTAAGACTTTTAGCAATACTTCTTCTAATTGTCGCAGATACCAATGTAAGTCTTGTCTATAACGTCGCAAATTGAGAATTGGATAACCAACTAGTTGACCGGGACAATGGTATGTAACCTCGCCACCTCTTTCTACCCGGTAAAGTTCATATTCATTGTCACTGGGATCAAATTTGAGAAAGTCCAATTTTGCTCCGTGTCCCAAGGTGTAAACTGGTGGATGTTCTAATAATATGAGGACATCCGCTAATTCAGGACAAAGGCGACGTTCTTGGACAAGCGATCGCTGCCATTCTAAGGCAACCGAATACTTTACTAATCCTGGACAAATCAATTGGCAAGGCGGTAATAAACTGGGACTATTGTCAGTATCCATATCAAAACATTGGACTGAGGGTTATTTCAGTTATCAGTTAAGTAGAGAGTGGTAAATATTGTACTTTATGTATCAAATTGTAAACTTATTCATAAGTAAGTTATATCAGTGCTTTTAAGGCTTTTATAACCAAATTATCCAACACATTTTTTTACCTTACTCTACTTATCAGTACCTCAAATATGAAGTTGGAGGAACGCTTGATACCTGATTTTCTGGTCAGGGAGGCAAGAAAGGTCTCTTTACATCACATCTCAATATCTAGTCTGAAACTACAATCACCATTTAAACAACCGAAAGCTTTAGGTTAGAACAATAAATCTTAAATCTAAAATAGGGACAATTTTAGATTCCAGTAGTACCTCACATAATAATCTAAAAAAAAGATGAAATTATCAGTATAACCACTCAGACAATCGACCCCTTACATACTGTTAATCATCCAAAAAATCAAGTGTATATTTAGACAAATTAAGCCCGAAAAAATCAAGAATTGTCAAGGGATGCAAAGGATTTTAAAGAGAAGATGTTGGGGAGAATACAAAGTGCTATTGTAATAGTAAGCCCAAATATTAGCGGAGGGAGCTTATGAAGCTTGTTATCCAGGGTAAAAATATAGAAATTACCGATTCCATTCGCGAGTATGTTAATCAAAAAATTGAAAAAGCAGTTAGCCATTTTCAACAACTCACCACAGAAGTAGATGTACATCTGTCAGTAGCTAAAAATCCACGGATAAATCCCAAGCAGGCAGCAGAAGTAACTATCTATGCTAACGGTACAGTAATTCGTGCCCAAGAAAATAGCGAGAATATGTATGCCAGTATTGATTTAGTAGCGGATAAAATTGCACGACAGCTCAGGAAATATAAAGAGAAGCGTCAAAGCAAGAACACTAAATCCAAAACTGTAGAGGTGGTTGCAGAACAACCAGTAGTAGAGGATTTAATTGGCGAACGCGAACCTGAGCTACCAAGTGAAGTAGTACGGACTAAATATTTTGCCATGCCTCCGATGACGCAAGAAGAAGCGATCGAGCAGCTACACCTTATAGATCATGATTTCTATATGTTTCGCAATGCAGGAACAGGTGAAATTAACGTGATCTACAAACGTTATCATCACGGTGGTTTAGGATTAATTCAACCACGCAATAGTAATGGTAACAGCACTAATGGTAAAGTAGCTGACGGCATTGCTGAAAATGCAAGCAAAGAATCTACAACAGTGTAGTAGTATTTCCTGCTTCAAGAATATAATTAGCTTTAGTAGAGACTCAATCTGTAAAGTCTTTACTAAAGCTAAACGATTAAATTATACCAAGTTGGCTTTATTCAAGGGGATTGATAATTCCTCCTTGTTATTATGTGTTAACTCTCTTCATTAGTAACATCAACAAACCAGATTTAGTATTAATTTAGCATTAAACAGATATGCTTTTTAGTGTTTTTAAAGCCTCTTCAATGTGAGCTTCAAAATTGAGCATAGAGTCAAAGATATGACGGATAATTCCTTGTTTATCAATGACATAAGTGACTCTACCCGGAAGTATCCAAAGTGTAGCAGGAACACCATATAATTCCCTGACCTTATTGCTAGTATCGCTCAAGAGAGTAAATGGCAAATTATATTTATTAGCAAATTGTTTGTGAGAGTCAGGAGAGTCTCCACTAATACCAATCACTTCAGCATCAGCATCTGTAAAAACTTGATATTGATCGCGAAATGCGCAAGCTTCTTTAGTACATCCAGGTGTATCGTCTTTGGGATAAAAATAGACGACAACATTTTTCTCGCCCTGGAATTCAGATAGAGAAACCTTAGTTCCGTCTTGGGATGATAATGTGAAATCAGGAGCTTTATCTCCTATTTTAACTGCCATATATGCTGCTTAACCTAGTAAAAACGTTTTTAGATAATTTTAACTCTAATTAGAGTTAATTAGAGTTTGCTGAAAAATTTATAGAACCCATTTGGTATCTTTTTCCAGGATGTCCGTTTTTTTACCAGGACTCAGAAGATTAAGGGAAGGAATATCAGGTTTCTACTGCATTACAGAAGGAAGTTTTTCGATAACTACCTAAACCGCTGATACCAAGACTAAACTCTCATCCGATCAACAAGCCATATACTTCCATTCCACTTCCAACAAACGCAACAACCTTTGATCCCCTTTTGCTTCCGCCACCTGGCGTCGGCGCTTTAAAATATCACATAAATTCGTTCGGTGAACTTGAGCTATATTATTCTGAGGCTGATCAATAGATACAGTCTGCTGCTTCACTACCTTATTGTTCACAGTGTCATTAATTTTATTAGTTTTCTCCTTAGCTATTTGAGTTCTAACATTACCAAATCTTACCTGGGGCGGGTGTTGAGGTACAGGAATATGCCTGACATAAGAATAATTATAACCTTGTCCCGTATTTTGTCCTCTATATTTTTCAACTTCCTCCTCTGCCATCATTTTAATACTCGGAAAATCGTATTCAAGGTGGCTTAGGCCATTAATTAGTTTCATATCTTCCCATCCTTTTGTAAAAATAAGTTTTTCAGAAAAATTTATTTTTTTATTTCTGTATCTATTTTTACATTTTCTTAGAAAATATCAGTATTTTTGACAAAATTTTACATACAGCGCTTCCCGATGTTATGAGGTACAGACCTAGCGGGCAAGATGCCCGCACTACTCCCCACCTATGTGAGGACAAACCTTGTACCCGTGAAGACGGGTATCCGGCGAGGGATTGTTATCGTAAAACCCGGACACCAAAGGAGCGGAATATTTACACTTCTTCTATTACACGGCTTTTCAAATTTATGAACCACATCGCCATACAGCGCTTTTCACCCAAGTAGACCACAAGTTCAGCCTTCTTGGGATTCCCAACCATCGTTTCACCTAACACCTAACACCTAACACCTAACACCTACCACCTACCACAAAGATTTTTAACTGTGGTTTACTTATATAAAAACTGCTGTAATAGCTACCACCTAGCACCTAAAACCTACAACCAAGCAATATAGCAATATTTTATGAAAATGGTATTAAATTTTTACTTGTTATTTTCAGATTCAATATTTTTGTGATATTATCATCATCTCCCAATAGATATTTTTTCATATTTTTTTGGGACAATAATCCAGATTGTAATTAATTTCTCTATCCTCTAACTAATGACCAGTTATTGTCCATGATTTATCTCATAATGCGGACTCATTATATTTTGTTTTTGTAAAAAATGACCTTAATTTTAAATGTTGACAAAATAGCCAAATATTATATAAGATATAATTATAAAAGAAAGAAAAAAAAATAGGCCCTAAAAAATATATAACCTTAAGGTAGATTTTATGAAAAAGTCCATAAGAAATAAATCTACTTCAGCTCATCCATTAAGTAGATTTGTTACTAGAGAAGCATTAGCACTTCATTTAGGATTAAAGTCAGAGAATATCTATAAAATTAGTTGTTGGCTATATGTAATTCATGTAGTAGCAAAAGGAAAAAGTCGATTTGTTAGTTATGCAGATATGCCTCCTATTACTGGAGTTAAACCACCAATAAAATCCGATTTTGCCAAATGGAAAAAGCGAATAAAAGCTAGAAAACAAAAATATGTCCCCAAATTTTGGGCGCAATTTTATGTAAAAAAAATTGAAGATGCTAATTCCCTAAAATCATTAGGAGATTGGGAGAACTTAGTCAAACAATGTAGAACATTAATGTCAATAGAATGTACCCAAAAAATCGATCAGGCAGTATCTCAAAAAAAATCTAGACTTGAGAAAGTTAGCTAGATTGAAATTAAAAATTAAACTGTTAGATAAAAAAAAGCGATCGCTATCTTACTAAACTTTGAAAAAAGTAGAATAGCGATGGCTTAAATTTAGTATAATCAATTAAATTCTATCAATTCAAAAATATTTAAACTGCATCTTAATACTTCCAATAAAACTCATACCAAAAATAGCAGATGCTTGAGAAAAATAGATAGATTACTAATTGAAAAAATAAGAACTGAGAAAAAATAATAAACTGGCGCTGTGGCAGAAAAACATCCAAATAATTGAGATTCAGCTCCCAAGATTTCGCAAATTGCCTCACAATAAAGAAGAGAGTCAAGGAATAAGGACTAGACAATGCGACTACTACACACAATGCTGAGAGTCAACAACCTAGAAGAATCCCTCAAATTCTACTGTGATGTCCTGGGAATGAAGCTACTACGCCAGAAAGACTATCCAGGAGGTGAATTTACTCTAGCCTTTGTGGGATATGGTGACGAATCAGACCACACCGTACTAGAACTTACTTATAACTGGGGCGTAGATCAATATGACCTTGGCAACGGCTATGGCCATATTGCTCTTGGTGTAGAGGATATTTATCAAACCTGCGAACAAATCAGAAACCAGGGAGGCAAAGTTACCAGGGAACCAGGCCCAATGAAACATGGTTCTACAGTTATTGCCTTTGTCGAAGACCCAAACGGATATAAAGTAGAACTAATTGTGTGATTCGTTAACCCAAATTGGGCCTAAAAACCCAAGGGACGGTAATACTGGCTCATTTGTCAGGAAAACTGATTATTTATGTGGGTGAAACGGCAAAAAAAACCGTCAGTCCCGCCCTCCAGGTGCAGGAGTGAAAGCATATCCCCTATCTTATGGACATCAGCAATCTATAAGATAAAGCGGGGATAAAAGGCAGAAACACTGGTAGTCGAATCTGGTGACTGTCAAGCAAGAGTCCATGCGTAACGCAAGTGAAGATACGTTTGAACCATCGTTACTACTAATGGCCACAACGACTGTTCAAGGCCAAGCCAAAAGGCAAGGATAGGGCATAGGCGGTTGATAAGACGACCTATAAGCACTGCCCAATACACCCGGTGGAGAGTGTCACGCTAAAGGCCCGACCAATAAGTAATCGGAACGAAGTAACCTCTATATATCTCTAGGAAAGGTCGATACCTAGCAGGTGCTAACCGCATGATATATAGGGGTGGGATTGAGTAAAAAGCTAATGCCAATCTGTAATGGAATGGATATGCTGACGTACTCACGGTAACTCCAAAGAAATAGTCACCAGTAACAATGAATAAGTCTAAAACACAGAATAATCTGATGGTGGAATGGAAGGACATCAACTGGCGCAAAGCTGAGAGATTAACCTTTAAGTTGCAAAAACGAATATTTCAAGCGAGTGAGCGTGGTGATGTCAAAGCAGTGCGTAAGCTTCAGAAGACTTTGATTAGGTCTTGGTCTGCAAAGGCTATAGCGGTAAGGAAAGTTACCCAAGATAACCAGGGCAAGAAGACGGCAGGAGTGGATGGCATCAAAAAGCTGTCCCCAAAGCAACGTCTCACCTTGACTAATGGGCTAAAGGTAACAGGGAAATCCAAACCTACACGGCGGGTAATGATTCCAAAATCCAACAGTGACGAGTTAAGACCGCTAGGCATTCCAACAATGAAAGACCGTGCTTTGCAAACGCTTGTCAAACAAGCATTAGAGCCAGAATGGGAGGCTAAATTCGAGCCTAACAGTTATGGTTTTAGACCAGGACGTTCCTGCCACGATGCTATCGGATCAATATTTAATAGCATCCGATACAAAGCCAAATATGCGCTTGATGCGGACATAAAAAAATGTTTCGACCGTATCAACCACAAAGCTCTGCTCGCAAAGGTCAATACATACCCTACCTTGAGCCGTCAAATCAAAACATGGCTCAAAGCAGGATACATTGACCAGGGAGATAATTTCTTCCCTACCAAAGAAGGCACGCCACAGGGGGGAACAATTTCACCTCTTCTGGCAAATATTGCCCTACATGGGATGGAAGAGCGGATTAAGGAATTTGCAAGAACCCTCAAAGGAGTCAAAAAGGATAATGAAAAAGCCTTAAGCCTAATCCGTTACGCCGATGACTTCATAATAATGCACGAGAACGTCGAAGTAATTAAATCCTGTCAACGAATAATTGAAGAGTGGCTAAATGACATTGGGCTGGAATTAAAACCGGAAAAAACAAGATTAACCCACACCCTCATACCAACCGATGGTAAAGTCGGGTTTGAGTTTTTAGGATTCCATATACAACAGCACAAAGTAGGAAACTATAGAAGTGCCAACAATACAAATGGAACTCCTCTAGGTATTAAAACACTAATCACCCCTTCCAAAAAATCCATAAAAGCTCATCTAAGAAAAATAGGGGAAGTAATAGACACCCACAAGACCGCCCCACAAGCTGCCCTCATAAGTAAGCTGAACCCAATTATCAGCGGGTGGTCAAACTATTACTCGACCGTAGTCAGTAAGGAGACATTCTCCAAATTAGATCACTTGGTCTATCAAAAACTAAGAGCATGGGCTAAAAATAGGGGGAAAGGTAACATCAACAAGGATAAATACTGGAGAACGGTAGGAGACCAGAATTGGTGTTTCAGCACAGAAGACGGATTAAGACTAAAAACACACTCAGAAACTCCCATAGTTAGACACATTAAAGTCAAGGGAGAGGTTAGTCCGTACAATGGTGACTGGAAATATTGGAGCAAGCGTAAAGGGGAGTATCCTGGAACACCCACAAGGGTAGCCAAATTAATGAAACGGCAAAAAGGGAAATGCCCTCACTGTGGTCTGTATTTCACAGATACTGACATTGTAGAAGTTGACCATATAGTGCCTAAAAGTCTAGGTGGAAAAGATACCTACGATAACTTACAACTTCTACACAAACATTGTCACGACACTAAGACTGCATCAGATGGCTCCCTCCACAAGAGCCAGAATATGAAAGTCTGAACGTAGCCGTAACAAGGATGGAGTTATTGAGGAGCCGGATGAGGCTAAAGTCTCACGTCCGGTTCTGAAGGAGAGGTAGGAGTGGAAACGCTCCTATCGACTCTAACC
>JASJEE010000209.1 GCA_030064835.1 Microcoleaceae cyanobacterium MO_207.B10
AATTTCCTAGTTGATAGAGGGAACAGGGAATAGGGAATAGGGAGAAATAATTGATAATTTTATAGATCAGATTGGATATCTATCATAAAATTTGTAATGAATTTTATCTAATCACTAATGTATAATTAATTTTGCATAGGCACTTATATTTCTCTCGGAAAAAAACTTGTCATATTATACATTTGTTAGTCATATTTGCAAAATTTAATAAATCTTTTCTAACTGACGAAAATCTCGTTCTACTTCTGCCCAGAGAGCGCGGTTATGGGGGTCAGTTTTCAGTGCTTTTTTTAGATAATTTCTGGCCTTATCCAGTTGTCTTTCTCCAATAAGGTGACGGGCCCAACGTTGATAGGCGATCGCCTGCCACTGAAGCACCTCCCAGTCTTGAGGCATTCTTTGAGCTAAACCTTCTACCAGAGCGATCGCCCGAGGATATCTTTTATATTTTAATAATTGCTGTAAATGTAAATAATAATTTTGCTTAAGTTGTTTTTCTGCTTCTGACAAATGGGATTTATTTTTCTCTTGCTCCTGCTTATGAGCCACCTTAACTTTAACTTTAGTTCTGATTGGTGGTGAAGTTTGTGGAGCAGGAGGCTGTGGTTTTGAATGATTTTTTGTCGATACAGAAGTAGACTTATATACTGAATCTGTTTTAGTAGGAGCCACCTTTAACAAAATTTTGTAAGCTTCTGTCACAGCAATAAACTTATCTTTAGCCTGGCTATCTAGGGGGTTAACATCTGGATGATATAGTCGTGCTAGTCGCCGATAAGAAGCCTTAACCTCACTTAAACTTGCTCCTAATTTTAATCCTAATTGTCGATAATAATCTGTAATATCCATGTTTTTTTTCCACAGATTTTGAGGTAGGGTGTATAATCCACCCTACTAATTATTTTTAACCTTGACGCTCTTCAATTACTTGGTCAATTAGACCATATTCTTTAGCTTCTTCTGCAGACATAAAATAGTCTCGGTCAGTATCTTTTTCAATTTTCTCTAAAGTTTGACCAGTCTGCTGTGCCAGCATATCATTCAAAACAGATCTAACACGCAGAATTTCCTTAGCTTCTATTTCAATATCTGTAGCTTGACCCCGTGTACCTCCCATGGGTTGGTGAATCATAATTCTGGAGTTTGGTAAAGCCAACCTTTTACCCTTAGTACCAGCAGCTAATAAAAAAGACCCCATTGATGCTGCTAAACCCAAACAGATAGTAATAACATCTGCTTTGATATACTGCATCGTATCGTAAATTGCCAACCCTGCAGTTACAGAACCACCAGGAGAATTGATATAAAGATAAATTGGCTTATTTGGGTCATCAGAATCAAGATACAACATATAGGCTACAATTCTATTAGCTAGCCCATCTGTAACTTCTTGACCGAGAAAGATAATTCGTTCCTGACCAAGACGGGTATATATATCTATCCATCTTTCATATTGACTGCCAGGAAGACGATAAGGAACACTAGGAACACCTATAGGCATAATATTTTTTCTCTTTAATTTTATTGAGGACTTAAATAGTAGCAGGTAGAGGTTTTGGTAGTTCTTTTCTACTTGCCAAAACTTGGTCTATTAGACCATATTCTTTTGCTGTTTCTGGGGTCATATACAACATTCTATCTGTATCTTTAGCGATCTTTTCTACAGACTTACCTGTGTTTCTAGAAAGAATATTCAAAAAGGTTGTCTTATTAGCTAAAACTTCTTTAGCTCTAATTTGAATATCTGTTGCTTGACCTCTGGCTCCTGATTTTGCTTGGTTAAGAACTATGGTAGCATGAGGTAAACTGGCCCTATATCCTTTAGTACCTGCAGAAAGAATCATTGCTGCTGTGCCCATAGCTTGCCCAATACAAATTGTATGAATTGGTGGCTTAACGTAACTCATGGTGTCACAAATTGCAAATGCTTCTGTATCAAAACCAATTGCATCTCCTGTGTACCAAGAAGTACCAGTGGAGTTGATATAAAAATATATTGGTTTTTCTGGATTATCAAATTGTAAATAAAGTAATTGAGCAATAATTAGCTGAGTAACATCAATACCTACATTTCGTTTTACTTCATCTGATGAAAATAATGGCAACCCCAAATAGACAATTCTTTCTTTCAACATTAAAGATTCTAGATCGGGGGGCGGTGTACGAAAAGATGAATCTCCGTAGTAACTGCTAGATTGAACTGCTTTTATGGGTGATTTCATGGCATAGTTCCTAAAATTGATTGTACTATCTTTAGATTATGGTAGCGTGTTGCAGTGTTATTGTAGCGGGTATGATTGTTAATTAGTTATCCTCTTAATTCAGTTATAATGTGATTTTATATTTTGATAGCAAAAACTGGTTTTTTTGTCTAGGTGTGGATTTTACCCTAATTTTATTGTTAAAAATGGCGGATTTACCATCACTTTATAGTTTGTCTAAATAGACGGCAGAAATTGGGTTGATTGTCTAGGTATAATTTTGACTAGGATTAAGGCTATTGATAGTCCTAGTTTGTCTATATTCATATCGAAATTTTTCCCTATATTTTTGAAGATATCCTGAAATAAGTAGTAAAAAAAATAGCAAAATTCTGAAGAAATTTATGAAAGTCAATCTCAGTTCGGCTCTGAATGATACTAATATTGATGCCACAAAATCTTCATCTCAACGGCAGTTGGCCATATCTATTTCTGCTATGGCCGATGAACTAGAAAGAAGTGTGCCATTAAATTTATGTTTGATTTTAGACCACAGTGGTTCTATGGAAGGAAGACCACTGGACACGGTGAAACAAGCTGCGGGGCAACTTGTGGATAAATTAAAGGAAGGCGATCGCCTTTCGGTTGTGGGTTTTGACCATAGAGCTAAGGTAATTGTTCCTAATCAAATTATCAATGATCCTGCTAGTATTAAGCGTGAGATTAACAAGTTAAGATCCTCTGGTGGTACTGCTATTGATGAGGGGTTAAAGTTAGCAATAGCAGAGTTAGATAAGGGGCAAAAAGATGCTATTTCCCAAGCTTTTTTATTAACTGATGGAGAAAATGAACATGGAGATAATGAACGTTGTCTCAAATTAGCAAAGTTGGCTACTGATTATAATATGACTCTAAATTCTTTGGGATTTGGAGATGATTGGAATCAAGATGTTCTAGAAAAAATTGCTGATGCAGGTGGAGGAACTCTTGCTTATATTGAACGTCCTGAACAGGCAATTGAAGAATTTGGAAAATTATTTAATCGAATTCAATCTGTAGGTTTAACTAATTCTTATTTGCGATTATCTTTAATGCCTAGAGTTAGGTTAGCAGAACTTAAACCTATTGCACAAGTGGCTCCGGATACTATTGAATTGCCTGTACAAAAAGAGGGCGATCGATTTATGGTTAGACTGGGAGATTTAATGAAAGATGTGGAGAGGGTGGTTTTAGTTAATGTTTATATTGGGCAATTACCTGAAGGAAAACAGGCAATAGCACAACTACAAATTCGTTATGATGACCCGGCTGAAAGTAAGGAAGATTTACTTTCTGAACCTATTTTAGTTGAAGCAAATGTTATTCAAAAATACCACTCTGAAATTAATCCTGAAGTACAAAATCATATTTTAGCTTTAGCAAAATATAGGCAAACTCAAATAGCTGAAACAAAATTACAACAGGGCGACCGTGCGGGTGCTGCTACAATGTTGCAAACTGCAGCTAAAACAGCATTACAAATGGGAGATACGGCAGCATCAACTGTTTTACAAACTAGTGCTACTCGTCTACAAGATGGAGATGAACTTTCGGAAGCAGACCGGAAAAAAACGAGAATTGTCTCCAAAACTATTTTAAAATAGACCTAATTTTTAGATTATTTTGCCAGGGATTTTTTCTCTGGCAAAAATTAAATTCTAGTAGATAAGAGTATAAAAAATTTGATTGAGCGATCGCTTCGCTAAACGGAGCTAACTTCAAAAGTACCGTCATTTCAGTTAACAGTAATCAGTTATTACTACCTCTGGAATAAGGAGGCTGGAAATTTGGAATATTCTCTTTTCTCTTGGTCGATTGGATATGGCGATGCTTCGGAGTGGCTCTGCACTCTTCGGGAAACTTTTCCCTCCGGGACGCTTCGACGCCATCCCACCCTCCGGGAAGCTCCGAAGGGCGACCGCTTTTTATCCCCTGATACCAATAAAAAAAAAGAATGTTATGCTTGATCAAACTTCAAATATTAACTAATTAGCAAGCTTGTGCAAATTTATTCCTTTCATTAGCAGCTTTTTTTCTAGTTTGTCCGATTATTTAACTACACCCAAAACCCCACACCCTATACCCAAGATTGATAATATTTGTAGCAAACATTTATCACCCTTGGTATTAAAATGGGAGGCGCATACCCAGAATTTTTCGGTAACTAAATACCAGGGCTATTTCATTCTCAACTGTGCCATTTTGTGTATTTACGAAAATACCTTATTTTGAGCTTTATAAAATTTATCTTTCCCTACCTGAAAGTAAGTAAATTCATGCTCAAAATCTAGAAGGAAATGACCCTGACTAAATATTAAATTGTCTATCAAAAATAGATATCTCCAAAAATCAAAAATCAAATCAATTATCGTATCGTAAATAAAATATCTATTATTTCTCCCTGCTCCCTACTCCCTCTTTTCTAGAAATGTCTAATATCCGGATTTCAGTATTTCCCAACCAATTAGAAATTAAAAATATTGAAAAAATTTCTGCAACTTTAGGTTGAAATTTAGTTGAGATTTATGACTAGTAACTCTGAGAATATTTTTTTTCAATAAAAACAGTCTATTTTACAACCATAAAAATCACTTACAATTAAATATTTTAAAATCTTCAAATCCTAGAGATAGTGTTATCTATTCCTTTTTTTCGTTGTTTTCGTTATTTGCAGAATTAAGAGAATGAGCAAGAAATTTTCTCCTTCTTTTTCCTTTCTTCCCTCTAAACTACTGAGTCTTAATTTATAACTATTTAACCGAACATCATATCAGAATGAATTCGATTATTATACAGGTGCAACAATTACTGCAAAACTTATCTAGAGGATTAACAACCCCACTTTTCTATATCGGGGATAATCATCTATCTATAAGTGCTATTGTTAGACTGATTCTATTAGGTGTAGCAGTCTTCATAATTTCCCAGGCTATTGGGCAAGGAATAAAGCGATTTTTGCTTACTCCTATGGGTTTAAACAGAGGGAGTCAGGAAGCGATCGCCTCTGTTATTGTGTATATTCTCACCACTTTAGGAATTTTAATTGTTTTACAAAGAGCGGGTATAGACCTGAGAACTATAACAGTTTTAGCAGGTGTTTTAGGTATTGGAATTGGTTTTGGTTTACAAAATCTTGCTAGTAATTTTATTAGTGGTTTAACACTTTTATTTGAACAGCCGATTAAGGTAGGAGATTTTATTGAAGTAGATGATTTATTAGGTACGGTAGAAAGTATATCTATTAGGTCTACAATTGTGCGTACTCTTGACGGTATATTTGTAATTGTACCTAATATTAAATTTGTCGAAAATAATATTATTAACTGGAGCTACAAAGACCCAAAAAGTCGTCTGCACATACCTGTGGGGGTTGCTTATGGTAGCGATCCATTGTTAGTTACAGAAGCATTATTAGCTGCTGCTAGAGCTGAGTCTAGTGTACTAAATTCTCCTTCTGCAAAAGTATGGTTTAAAGGTTTTGGAGATAGTTCTTTAGATTTTGAGTTATTGGTTTGGATTGATCATCCTCAAGATAGCGATCCGATTAAAAGTTCTTTAAATTTTTTGATTGAGAATGAATTAAATCAACGTGATTTAGTAATTCCTTTTCCTCAGCGAGATTTGTGGTTGAAAAATCCACAAGATTTGAGTTTTTTATTTCAAAATACTGGTATTACTTACTCAAATGAAAATCAATTTTTTTTAGAGAATGGTATTTCTTCTGAGTCAAAACAGAAGAGCATTAAATCATTGGCAAAAAAGTCAGCGTCTCAATTTAAGTCTTCTCAGAGTTGGAATTTACGTGATTTGTTGAAGAGAGTAACTTATTTTGAAAATTTTACTGATTTTAAGCTTAGGAAACTAATAGAATACGGGTACAGACAATTATTTCCTAAAGGGCAAATTATATTTAGGGAAAATGATGTGGGTAATTCTTTTTATATTATTCTGTCTGGAGCTGTAGAGGTAATTTCTGAAAAAACTGGTAACAAAATTGCTAACCTCGCAGAAGGGGATTTTTTTGGAGAAATATCTCTGTTGTTAGGTGCCCCTCGTACAGCTACAGTTAAAACTTTTGAAGACTCGATTTTATTTGTGATAGAACAACATGGTATGGAAAGACTTTTGGAAGAACATCCTAGTTTGGCTTTGGATATTTCTCGAAAGTTATATGAACGTCGGGAGGAACTTCGAGAGTTAGGATTGCTCGATCAAACTTCTCCAGAAAATACTCCGTTTACTCGAATCAGAAATCGGATTCAAACTCTTTTTGGTATTTGATAGTTGTTAATTTATTCCTTCTTAGAGGGTATCTATAAATAAAAAATTAAGCCTTGATGTAGGGTGGGTTAGGCGGAAATAATTTCAGACTCATCAAATAATATATTCCTGACCGCCGTAACCCACCGCATAGTGGATATTTATTTATTTTACATTTATTTTACAGATGCCTTCTTGGTTCTTTGTAGGCATTGCTTTATTAATTGTCTAGTTTTTGGTGTTATCTCAAATCCCAAAAAGAATGCTATACCTGAGAAATACTTCAACAATTAAGTAATTAGTAAAATTCAACAATGTTTTTGACAATTACTATATCAGGACTTACGCAAAGCATCTATAAATTGTGTTTTTCGTAGGGGCAATTTCGTTCCGAATGCTCCGCAAACATGAATTGCCCCTACAGATAGCGTCTCTGCGTAAGTAGGGGTTTGGAGTAGGGGTTTGGAGACCAAACCCCTACGGAGGGTAAAAACTATCTGTAACGAATTTTGCCTTATATATATGTGGGCACTGTTTCCCACTTTAACTTTATTTTTTTAATTTACAACGATTTTTTTTGTCTGTCAATCTAGGGAGGGTAAATTATTGACAATATCTACTGTTTCTAAACTAACTGTAATTACTTGACCAATTAATCGGATAATATACCGTTCATCATCTAAGCGGTTGGGGTCATTTTCAATGTCACTTCGTTTGTCTATTTTTACTTGGTAGCGATCGCTTATCCAATCTAAGGCGGAACGATTTCCGAGTCGATATTCAAAGACTTTTGGCGGAATATCCGCTAAGATGAGAAATTCGTTATAAATTAATTGGGTTTTGTCTTTGCTGAGTTTCATTTTTTCGACTCGCCAATCTAAGGGAACTTCATTATTTTCGATAAATGTTAACGAATATTCCTCTTGTTGTTCGTAGTTGATGTGAATTTCGGCGAGGCGTTTTCCGGCATTGGCAAATCGGTGAAAGTCTGGAGCGTAGGGGATGCGGGGTAATTCTCGTTTCAGGTTATCGGCGTATTTTTCTTGATAGGTGGGATGGTGTAAGAGGGCGTAGATATAATAGAAGATATCCCATTTAGCGATCGCTTCATCTTGGTATTTTTGGCGAAAGGTGTCTAAGCTCCAATCAGTTATATTTTCTTGGCGGTTGTTTCCATCTTCGTCGTAGGTGTAGAAAGGGAAACATTGGCCAGGGCGACCTCCAACATCTAGAGAAGGAATGATATCTGTTATTTGAACTGAAAAAGGAATTTGTGTATGGTTAGTAACACAAATTACCCGATTCTCTGTCTCAGTATCCGGGGTAGGAAATATGTAGGGAAATTGACCTCGACGATCGTTTAAGTTTGCATCAAAATAGAGAAAAGATTTAGAAAAAGGACGATAAAGAGACTGTCTAATATAGTTTTGGTCATATTCTACGATAATTCCTTGCTTTAAATATTTTTTTAAAGTTGAAGACCAACTGATTTTAGTATCATCATAAGTGACAAAATCATCAACCTTAACTGATTTGTCTTGTCTATCCTGCCATTTCCTGACTTGTTCATTATAAGTAGCGATCGCCTGTTGAATATTTTCTGCTAATTCATCGGCGTTAAAATTATAAGCCCAAACATCGCGATTAGTTTTTACTCCGTTGCTAAATAATTTAAAAATAGTATTGGTTACTTCTCCCTTTGCAGCTTTAGTTTCCTTACTTCCCATTGGGATAAAAGTTTCAAAATCAGCTTGTAACCCTGCCGTTAACCAGGTATTTTTTTTGTCCGGTGTAATTTCTTGCCAGTCAACCCCACCCAAATGCTGACATTTTTCTAAATAAGCATATTTTTCCTCTTTCCGCCAAAACTCATCCACATTTCCATAGTAAATTTGACATTGAGATTTTTTACCTTCCTTCTTTTTAATCAACAGATTAATACTCACTCCAACTTGAATCCCAAAAACATTATGAGTTGTTCCCGATAACTTAGGATTACTTCTTACATTACCACCTAAATCTAAAACATAAATCGCATCAAAATCTTGAGCTAAATGTTGTCGCATCCCATCAAAAGCAATATTATCTATAAAACTACTATTAGTAACAAAAGCGACTATTCCTTCATCTTTAATTCTATCCGCTGCCCAACGAAAAGCTTTTACATAAGGGTCTGAAAGAGAATTTTTATTCGTCGCTTTCGAGTCTTTAGAATAAGTTTTAGCTACCCGTCTATCTACCTCCTCATACTTCCGATTTTTATTATTATCATTCTCATTTTGTTGCCAAGCATTATAAGGAGGATTACCAATAACCACAAAAATATCTGAATTTTGCTGTCGTTGCACCCGTTGAGTATTTTCGGGAGTAAACAAATCTAACTGTAAAGCTTCTTGAACCGAAAAAGTATCCACCAAACAAATCCCTTCAAACGGCTCATATTTACCAGTTGCCTCCAAATATTCATGCTCAATATTCATCGAAGCAATATAATAAGGTAACAACATCACCTCATTACAATGCAACTCATTCTTATACTTATCAGGTAAAGCAGTTTTCCTAATTTCCCGCATTATTCGCATCAGAAAATTACCCGTTCCTACAAACGGATCGAGAATATGTACCCCTTTATGACTGAGAGACTTCTTAAACTCTTTTCTCAAAATCTCATCAACACTTTTTACCATAAAATCAACAATAGATTGAGGAGTATAAACAATCCCATGAGTATCAGCAATCTTAACAGCAAACCCTTGGAAAAACTTCTCATAAACCGTATTTAAAAAATGCTGTTTCTCGCTATACTCCTTAATAGTTTTAGCAGCCTCTTCTAACGCCAAATAAAAATAATCTACCTCCTCCAAAAAATGATTCCTGCTAAAAGACTTCGACGTTAAAGCATTAATAACCTTCTCAATTTCCACCGCAATAATATTCCGCCTAGTAAAATCTGGATTATCAAAAATCTGGCGAAAAATTCGTTCCGTTAACAAATGTTGAATCAGCATTTCTTCCACCGCTGCATCAGAAATATTCGGATTAATCGACAGACGGCAAATATTACTAAACCCATCAAACGCAGCAATAAATTTTTTATTAGTTTTCCGTTGACTCTGAATTAAATCAACTAACTTTTCCCCTAAATTATTAACTCTTTCCCCAAACTCTGTAGCTGCCTTTTCCCAATTTTCTATCTGCGGTGGGCGATATTCAAAAAATAACTTCAGACTTTCTACTAAAGCTTCTGGCTTAGTAATTTCTCCATCATAAACCTGTTTTCCCCCTTGCCAAATAATCACCCGTTCGGGAGACTGAAAAATAATATTATCTTTCGGATAACCTTTAGCAAATTTATTTTTTACTTCCTTAGCCAAATCATCCTCAGAATCTTTCGCTTCCCAAATACCATGTTTAAGAGTATCATCTCTAACTAATAACCCATCAACTTGAATCCGTTTTTTCTTAGTTAATTGAATACTCTTTTCTTGTATTAATATCCAGTTAAACTGTTGACAACAAGCAGTTAATAAATCAGCAAAAGCAACTTTTACATTCCCTTCATTAACAGCATTCAACTGTTGAAACTTTTTTAAACTTTGGTAGTATGATTTTATTGGTTTGTGAGTAGGTTTGAGGTTTAGAATAGCCATTTCAGTTATCAGTTATCAGTCAATACAGTTCAGTTAAGGATTTTTATCCCCCCCAACCCCCCTTTGAAAGGGGGGAGTAATAGTTTAAAGTCCACACTTTGAAACGGGAGAGTAAGAACTCAAAGTCCCCCCTTCCGAAGGGGGGATTTAGGGGGGATAAATATTTGTAGCCGATCGATATAAAAAATGCTGTAATTTATAATTTATAACTTTAATATTTTACTCAAGCAAAATGTTAGAAGCTAATTTATCCGCCCAACGAGTTGTTTCTGGCAACCTATATTTAGGAGTACATTTAAACACATAATTTATGGCAGTTTGTAAACTAATTTTATGACCAATAGAAACATAAATTGGTTTAACTCCGGTAGTGTAGCAACATCCCACAGTACTCAGTTATCAGTTATCAGTTATCAGGCGTAGTCAAATAAAAATTAGATTGTTTAGTTAGTTTTACATAAAGCACAATCCCACAGTTTACCCAGATATTATATTACCGAATAATTAATAATTAAATAGTTAAATAATTCAGCTTGATTAGCCTCCCCTTTCAAGGGTAAAAAAGCGGTAGAAGGATAGCGAAGTTTTCTCACCATCTCCAATCAACCAAGATAATAATTTTTTTCCTTTTATTCAATCCTATCCGTTTTAGGGAGAGGTAATTATCAATTATCCATTAATAAATAATCTATCTATAAAGACTCTCTAACAGAATCAAAAATCGGATTAAAAGTCTTTTGAGAATTTGATAGTGTAAATATTTCAAATTTCTCTTCAAATACTTGTTATAAAATACCCCTAATAGATGCTTGTGCTTCCTGACGTAATCCAGCAGCAATTCTAAATAATTCCTGACCTGTATGTAAATAATAATCGTCATAGTTCATAGTAAACAACTCTAAATCATCAATTCCATCACCCACTTGATTCAAACAATAATATAAGTGAGCTGCTACTCCTGCAAAATTCGATGGATTAGGTTGAGAACTAAATATATTATGAGCTTTTTTCAACAAATAGCGACAACTTTCTAAATAATCTTGAAATGATTCTAACAGTTCATCGTCGAATGGATCGGCTGCCAAATCATCAATTTCAGATTTCAAAGGCTTGAGTATTTGAAGTATAATTTCGTTAACTGGTTTATATACTTGACTCAACCATTTTTGTAAGTTTTCATCAGCAGTTTGCCCTCTTTGCTTTTGCTTTTGATAATCTTGGGTAGCCTTTCTATATTTATGATATTTATGATATTTATGATAGTGTTGCTCAATTTGCCGATCATAGGATTTCCTGCGTTGGGGATCGCCTAATATTTCATAAGCTGCATTGATGCTAATAATTCTTTCGTGGTCTGCTGTTTCTGTATTAGTATCTGGATGAAATAATTTAACTAGACGACGATAGGCTTCTTTTATTTGCTTTTGAGTTGCTGTTGGGCTAACCTTTAAAGTTTGATAATAGTCAGAACTTACCATACCATTAACACTATTTGTATTCAATTTCTATACAATTAAGCTTATCTACACATTTTCATTATTTATCTTATTCACTTTCATTGGTAATTTGCTACCTCAAAAAGCAAATTTTTATGAACAATGTACTTTTAGCTTTTTCATGGTAAAAAGGACTTATACCAGTTTCAAAAAAGAATGTTACGAATAGTAAGGGCGATAAAAAGATTTTATCTGAGATGTCCCTTTAACAAAAAAGATGATTTACGACCTAAAAAATGGTATTGAAACAATTCCCATGCGACTCCTGTACGGGCGATTTCGTTCCGAATGCTGTCGCCAACGCGCAATTAGCACCATTCCGCAGGAAATCGCCCCTACAACTCCTGACTCCTAAAAAGTTCCTTAGCTATTTGTAGCAAATATTTATCAAATTGGTATTACACATTGATGAATTTAAAACATTACATAATATATAGCACTATAGTTTTTAGCCGCCCTCAGTAATGTCAATGCGTAAGTCCTAATTGCTCCATTGATTGTGATATTTAACAAATAGTGACGTGGCTGAAATCAGGTATGAAATTAGTAAGTGAATAAGTATTAATACTAAGTTAAGAGTCCTTCTCTTAACCACTGACTACTAATAACGCCCCTACTAAAATCATACAATCATTCAGCAACGCCAAAATGGTAAGATTTTGTGTAATTTCTGACTATAACTTAGATAACTATCGACCCACTCCAGCCATAGTTTGTTCTGGTTCTTGGAACAGTGGGGTACTTAAATAGCGCTCTCCAAAACTAGGCTGAATCATCACAATTAATTTACCTTGATTTTCTGGTCTTTGACCCACTTTTATAGCTGCAGCCAAAGCAGCTCCTGTAGAAATTCCAGACAGAATACCCTCTTCTCTCGCTATACGCCGACCATAGGCGATCGCTTCACTATCATCCACCTTAACTACTTCATCAATAATATCAACATTGAGTACAGTTGGGACAAAACCTGCCCCTATCCCCTGAATTTTATGAGAGCCAGGTTGTCCACCAGATAATACTGGACTATTCAAAGGTTCAACGGCGATCGCCTTAAAGTCCGACTTTCGTTGTTTAATAGTCTCTGCAACACCTGTTAGTGTCCCACCAGTACCAACACCAGAAATCAGAATATCTACCTGGCCATCTGTATCTTCCCATATTTCTAATGCCGTAGTCTGACGATGAATCTGTGGATTAGCCGGATTATTGAATTGTTGTAACATATATGCGTTAGGTGTTGAGTCGGCAATTTCCTGAGCTTTAGTAATACAACCCTTCATACCCTGACTACCTGGACTCAAAACTAATTCTGCTCCATAAGCTTTTAACATGGAGCGTCGTTCCATGCTCATTGTCTCTGGCATTGTTAAAATTAACTTGTAACCTCTAGCTGCAGCTACCATTGCTAGAGCAATACCTGTGTTTCCAGAAGTTGGTTCTACTAATACTGTTTTGCCTGGTGTAATTATACCTTCCCGCTCTGCTACATTAATCATATTTACACCAATCCTGTCTTTAACAGAAGCTGCTGGGTTCATTCCTTCTAGTTTCACAACTATTCTTGCCAAACACCCTTCTGCTTGGGGGATGCGATTTAGTTGTACTAAAGGTGTGCGACCTACTAATTCTGTTATATTATGAGCAATACGCATGATTTTTGTATTCAGTAATTAATTGTAAACTATTCCAGGGTTACCTATAGTCAATATTGAATTTTTTTCTATTTTAGATTTTTAGATAAACTCTTAATTCATTTAAAGTATTTTTGATTTCCATGAAGATATTTTCTTGTGGAATATCTTGGGTTTTATCCAAAAAATAAAATCATTACAATATCCATATATTCTTGACTTTTCAAAAATAGAATATATACAGCCCTTTACAAAACGATTAGAGCAATAAACTTTCTGAGTAAATCACAAATCATTTAACTCACTTTTCTTACTGTACTAAATTAGTAGTGCAAAGTTCTATAACTATCTCAATCTTGATAGGTATACCCACAAATATGATTCCTTCTGCTTTTATAGAATATATGTGATTTATATTACAATTTTATATATTTTTGCTTTTTCTTTATTTTTTCTCTATTTTTCGGCGCTGAATCTCTTGCTTTGTTTTGAATTCTCAAATATATATTTTCTTGCTTCAAATCTTAAGAAATATTTATAGTTGTTGAGTATAAATATTTTTAAAGTTCAATAAATAAATATAGAAATCCTAAATTATTTGTAAAAAATCAAAAAATAGATAAAAATCCTGAAACTCTTACC
>JASJEE010000210.1 GCA_030064835.1 Microcoleaceae cyanobacterium MO_207.B10
AGGTATTTCTCTAAAAGATAATAAACCAGGAATATAAGGAAAAGAAGTAGGACGTTGAGCGATCGCTTGTTCTTGCAACTCCAATTCAGGGAAATTTAAAACTGCTATTGCTGCTTGAGTAATCTTATCATTATCACTATAACCAACATCAACTCCAGCTACATATTTAATAACTCCAAGTTGGTCTTCAACTATTACTTGATAGCGGAGTTTTTCTTGCAGAGCGATCGCTGTTTCTACATCAGTTGGAAAAGCAAACTTTTGGTCGATTTTCATAATATATAGAAGTTCCCATACTGGTGAGGTAGAAAATTCCTTTGTTTTGGGAGTAGGGAGTAGGGAGTACCGAAGATGAGGGAATGGGGGAATGGGGAGTAGCAAATCAGAAAAACAACTGTACCTCACCCGTCTTGAGAAACCCTATATAGAAGTTCAATAATTCAGCTACAGCAATTTCCAAAGTTATGAGGTCAAATTGATAGGATAAATATTTTTTACTTGTTTTCTATCCCCCGATCAATATTTCCTATTCTCCACACTTCCCACACTCCCCACCATTCCCTATTCCCTTATTTAAGAAGATTTACTATCTCGTCTACCTAATTCATAAACACCACAACTTACACAAGCAATCATCCCAATACTAATTGACCAACTACTATCTAAAGCAATTTCTACACCCCAATTACACAAACTACCGACAATTAAAAAAGGCACAATACTAAAAACAGAAGCATAAAAAGCATTTTGAGATTCTCTAGCTTTCCGCGTTCTTTCAAATTCCTCCTCAGAAGTATATAAACCTCTTTCTGCAAAATTGAACCAACGGTTTAGCTGCAACGTCACCCACTCACTCAGAGGGGAAAAACCCCAATATAAGGCCAAAGACCACAAAGACGCACCAGCGATCGCTGTTGTATTTATAGCTAACCTAAATGGAAAAATTTCTTCAAGTATCATTATTTATATTTTAGATATTAAACAAAATTCTAAATTTTTCGATTATAGCAAACTCTAGGCAGATACAAAATTTTTGTCAAGTTATATGAGGTGCATTGCTGATTGCAGATTCTGAATAAATGTGCCATTAATAGACTGTGTATTCTGGAATTGCTGGATTAGAGAACATAAATTAATCCCAAAAATGATACTAAGTAGAGAGTGGTAAATATTGTACTTTATGTATCAAATTGTAAAATGTTTCATAAGTAAGTTATATCAGTGCTTTGAAGGCTTTTATAACTAAATATCCAACACCTTTTTTTTGACCTTGCTCTACTTACTTCTATTTTGTTAGTATTTTCTCCCTATTTTTGTTTCCAGTTTCTTTACCGAATTATCAATTAAGTATTATTAAAAAAATATGGACAAAATAACCAATAACATTATTTTTTGTCAAGCTCGCATTCCCCATGGGAACCAAGGTGATTTAGTTTTGACGAAAGTTTTACTTTTACAACTCAGGAAACATGGAAAATTGATTGTTAATGATCTAGAAGTTCCTGAATGGTATTGTCAACAGTTAGATTTAAGGGATGAAGAAAGATCAAGTTTTTATCACAAAAACTTTGCATTAATGATTTGGTTGTATGGACTCAAAGCATTATTTCAACCAAATCTAAAAGTTTATTTGATTTTACGTCCAGGACATTTTTATGGTAATAGTACCAAACTTGGCAATAAAATGTTATTAGGAGCTTTATACTACCATTTAATGCGATTAATTAAAGTCAGAATTTGTCGATTTGGAACCTCGATTGAATCTTTATCAAAACGGTTAGAAATTGCAGAAAAATTAAGAGCTAGTGCGATGTATTTTTATAGCGTTAGGGATAGTATATCTAAAAATTACGCTTTAAAAATTGGAATTTCTCAGGTACATTTTTTTCCTGATATGGCTTGGTTTCTGCAAAAAAGATATTCTAATGATGATTTAAAGTGGTTAATGCAAGTACCTAATGCCAACAAAAAAAGCCTACATTTTGATAGTCCTTATGTTATTTTTAGCTTTAGAAATAAGTATAAAGAATTTGATAGTTCTGATTATCAAAGTAATTTATTAGAAGTATTAGATGAGATAGTTAAATTAATCTGTAATGATTGGGGATATCAAATCGTCATTTGTTATCAAGTAGATTCAGACTATAAATTTTCCAAGACATTGATGAATCGGTATCAAGATGATTACAATATGAATTTTATTGAAGATTATATTGATAGTTATTCGATGTATGACTTGTATGGTCAAGCATCAATGGTATTTAGTAATCGTTTGCATACCTTAATGTTTGCTATGTTTTGCGGTGCATTATCCATCCCAATTATTAATAAGATTAAAGAACAAAAAATTAATGGCATTTTTTCTGATGCAGGTCTAGAAGAAGTTATCTTAGATGTATCTCAAGGAAGTGAAATAATTAATAATTTGCCTGATTTAGTTGCCAAATCTAAATGCCTTAAAGAAAAAATTAGTCTCTGCTTTGCACAGCAACAAAAAGTTGGTGAAAAAATTATCACTCAAGTATTTCGCTAGTTTTTGTTAACTACATCTATACCAATCCAAAATGAAAATAGAGAAGCACTATAGACAGTTTAAGGGATTGATACAGAACCTTTCTCCAAAATCGGGATTACTATAGTTTTTATCTCTAATTTCCTCTAGATTAGCTCATAAATTTATCTATGGACTAATTTGGCGTAGTCCTTTTTGATTTTCCACTTGTCCAATCCTCTCTACAATTGTGGGACTTTGAGGCACTACCCCACAATCGAACAAAATTTAACTCTCAATTGTCTAAAAAAGGTACTTTCTAATGTAAAATACACCGGATGTAAACTTTTTTTTAACTCCTTACCTGAATACCCACTTAATTTCTTTTCTCAATACCATCTAATAAACAAATTGTCAACATCATAATTTCTCAAATTTATTGACAACTAACAATGCTATTTACTAATAGCAAAACAATTAAATTGATGATAATTTCCCCAGAATTCAGAGGTGTCAAATCATGCCCTATAACCCTTGATTGAGGAGTGAATAAAAACCATGTCAGACCCAATACCGCCTCGTTTATCTTTTATATCTAATATATCTACAGCTTTAAAACAGAGTTTAAATCATTCCCAAAAAAAAATTTTACTATTAGGAATTATCGGACTGGGTATAACGACTTTAGGATGGAAACAAGAATTAGTAAAAGCCCAAGAAACCACAATCAATAATCAACAAATAGCCTACGTCAACAACTGGCAAAACGCTTCCTTCCCAGTAGAAAATTTTCAAGGATATACATCCCCCTTTGGACCTAGAGGCGGGGGATTTCATTATGGATTAGACCTAGCAGCGCCCCAAGGAAGCTATATCAGAAATTGGTGGGCTGGCAAAATCGTCGAAGTTTGGCAAGATGGCAGATGCGGTACTGGTATTGTGGTTCAATCTGGTTCTTGGGAACACGTTTACTGTCACCTTCAAGGAGGAGTAGAAATCCATAATGGACGTCGTTACCTGGTAGATCGAGGTGGTGGAATTATGCTACTTCAAGGTCAAGTTGTGCCCGCCGGAACTAGAATTGCTAGGGTAGGAATGACAGGAAGAACTACAGGTCCTCATTTACATTGGGGCTTAAAATATGGAGGTCGGTGGGTAGACCCTGGTTTGATTTTGCGAGAAATGTATGCCCAACAAAATCGGCGGTTATCTAGCTTGGAACCTAGGTAGTTGGTTGTTTATCCAAGTCAAAAGTGTTTAGATTTGCCAGCGAATGGAAGTAATTTCCAAGTCAAAATTAAGAAGTTATTTTAAATGCAGCAAATTCCAAGTATATGAAGTACAGATATTAATGTTAAAAGCTCTCTAGTGCGGGCATCTTCCCCGCTATGGGTGTACCTCACAAAGCTGAAATCTGCTGTAAATCTGCTTTAGTCAGAGGGTATTTAAAAAGTCAAAACCTAGAATAAAGGTTTTTAGTCTGAAACAAGTACCTTTTAATAACCTGATTTGTGAATATGACGAAAAAAATTAAATTATCTAGGCTGGGTTAAGGGGCTCTAAACTCAATATTTTCTGGGATTTTATGTGGTTTATCTTTGTTATACCTAATACCAAGCTTGATCAATGTTTGCTACAAATATTATCAATCTTGGCTATAGGGTGTGGGGTTTTGGGCAGGGCTATTTCATTCTCAACTGTGCCATTTTGTGTATTTACGAAAATACCTTATTTTGAGCTTTATAAAATTTATCTTTCCCTACCTGAAAGTAAATAAATTCATGCTCAAAATCTAGAATGAAATGACCCTGTGTTTTGGGTGTAGTTAAATAATCGGAAAAACTATAAAAAAAGCTGCTGATGCAACCAATAAATTTGAACAACTTTGTTAATTAGTTAATATTTGAAGTCTTCTCAACCATAACATTCTTTTTTCACCCATAGTCTAACCTAGAATGACGACTGAGTAAGAAAGAAATTGAGAGGTCAAAAATAATATTACTTAGTTACTTTTGACCTCTAAAAATGTTATTTCTTTGGCAAATTAATAGATAACTGCTTTTCAGGTAAAGTCGTATATTCAGAAATGATTTGTCGAAACTCATCGCCCTCGATAGTTTCCTTATCTATCAACAAATCCACCAACCTATCCATCAAAACACGATTTTCTCTGATAATTCGCCGAGCTTCCTCATAACAACGAAAAGCTATTGCTCGTACCTGATGGTCAATCTTAATCGCTACTTCCTCAGAATATTCTGACTGCTGGGACTGCCAACCGCGACCCAGAAAAACTTCTTCACTCGGATTTTCTAAAGCCACGGGGCCCAAATCAGACATTCCGTAGCGAGTCACCATCTCACGAGCTAAATTAGCCACACTTCTAATATCGTTAGCCGCTCCTACCGTAACTTCTGCCGGGCCAAAAATCTCGTCCTCTGCAGCACGCCCACCCAGAGAAATTGTAATTCGGTCAATTAACCAAGCACGGGTATATAAACCACTATCAATCATTCCCTCATCTAATACAGGTTGAGCAAAACCTCCTACTCCACCAGAACGAGGAATAATAGTCACTTTATTCAGTGGGTCAGAATTTTTCAGTAGAGTCATCAGCAGAGAGTGTCCCACTTCATGGTAAGCAATTAACCGCTTTTTCTTACTATCCAATAAAGGGGCAAGACTTAAGCCAATGGTTACTCGGTCAATAGCATCATCAATTTCTAAAGACGTAATAGCTTCTTTGCGTCGTCTGGCAGTAAGAATAGCTGCTTCGTTTAACATATTAGCCAAGTCCGCTCCCGAAAAACCAGGTGTCCGCCGAGCGATCGCCCCCAAAGAAACCTCTGAAGTTAATTTCTTATTCCGAGCATGAACTTCCAAAATTCCCAAACGTCCGTTATAACTAGGCAAGTCTACAATTACTTGTCTGTCAAATCTACCCGGACGTAATAAAGCAGCATCCAAAACATCGGGGCGGTTAGTCGCAGCAATAATAATGATACCTGTATTTCCCTCAAACCCATCCATTTCTGTCAGGAGTTGGTTGAGGGTTTGTTCCCTTTCGTCATTACCCCCACCAATACCAGCACCTCGTTGTCTCCCCACCGCATCAATTTCATCTATAAATATAATGCAAGGAGCATTTTCTTTAGCTTTGCGAAATAGGTCCCGCACCCTGGATGCTCCCACACCCACGAACATTTCCACAAATTCTGAACCAGAGATACTGAAAAAAGGAACTCCCGCTTCGCCAGCGATCGCTTTTGCCAGCAAAGTCTTACCTGTTCCGGGTGGCCCTACCAATAACACCCCTTTCGGAATTTTGGCCCCGATAGCTGTAAACTTTTCTGGCTTTTTCAAGAAAGTTACAACTTCCTGTAGTTCTTCTTTAGCTTCTTCGATACCTGCTACGTCGTCAAATAATATGCCTGTTTTGGCTTCCATCTGAAACCTGGCCCTAGACTTACCAAAATTTAAGGCATTTCCCTGTGACTGACCAGTGCGTCGTAAAATTGTCAGCAATACAGTAATTACCACAAAAACTATCAGTATATTAAAGACTAGACCCATAGCTGCGCTATTGTCTGGAGAGCGTTTCACCTCAAAGTTAATCTTTTGGTCACGAATTTGGTCGAGTAGTTCTGGGTTGTACTCAAACAGATTGACTGTATACATGGGCTCATTATTTTTTTGCCCTTCCAGACTAACTTTGGCTATTCCTTGGGAGGGATAAGCATCTATTTCTGTAACTTCCCCGGCCTTAATTTTCTCTAATAGTTGGCTATAGGTAAGAGATTTTTGAGTGTTATCGGCAAATGCTGGAGTTCCTAGTAATACTCCTTGGGTAATTATCCAACTGGCCAAAATCCGCCAAATATGTTTTCCTCTAATTTGTCCCTTCGTTTTTTTTGTCCAGAAACTTTTCATATATTTTCCTATTTTTAACTTGTGGCCTGTGTCTGTAGATTAACTTTGTAGATATAGTGTAACTTTCGGTTCTACTAAACTTACCCAAACTTACCCAAACATGATTGCATGAGCTTTGGAGCTAGCTTCCTGTTTCCCTGAGAATCACCGACCGCAGTCTGTAACCTTTTTCTCTCCACAGGCTTAAAATCGGTGGGAACTCCACCTACTAATACACATAGTTTTCCAAATTGACAGCAGCATTAAAATCTCTGTCTTCTGTCAAACCACATTCACTACATTTATAAGTTCTCACATTCAACGGCATTTTCTGTTGATGCACAGAATTTGAACATAATTTGGTACTTTGATAAAATCTATTAGCTATGACTAATTCGCACTCCAACCATTCACACTTGTATGTAAGCTGACATTTGAATTCATAAAAACCCTATAATTGAAGTTTGATGATTTAATTTTTTATCTTAAATCATAATTAATTATGAGTATGGTTGAGCTACTACTATATTTAATTTATTTAATTTATTTGGTCAAAAGTTATGGTAAAAATTGTCGGAATAGCGGGTAGTTTGCGGTCTGGTTCCTATAGCCAGCAAGCTTTAGAGATAGCAGGTCAGAGAGTTGAAGCTCTTGGTGCTGATGTGGAGATACTGGATTTGCGATCGCTTAATCTCCCTTTTTGTAATGGTGAAAAAATCTATCCAGAATATCCAGATGTGGAGCGGATGCGAGAAGCGGTTAAGCAAGCGGATGGTCTAATTTTGGCTAGTCCTGAATATCACGGTAGTGTTAGTGGTGTGATTAAAAATGCTCTTGACTTGATGAGTTTTGAACATTTAGATGGAAAAGTAACAGGTTTAATTAGTGTTTTGGGAGGTCAATCAAATAGTAATGCTTTAAATGATTTACGGTTAATTATCCGGTGGGTTCATGGCTGGGTTATTCCAGAACAAATTGCTATAGGTCAAGCTTGGAATGCTTTTTCTGATGATGGTAAATTATTGGATGAAAAATTGTCTGAACGTTTTGATAAGTTTGCTCATAGCTTAGTAGAAAATACTCGTAAAATTAGGGGTTGTAGCTAATTTTTTGAGTCAGAGTATATTTCTAAATTCAAGATAGCAGTCTTTAATAGATTGTCAAAAATATTCAGATAATCTCATTTAAAATTATAAAATTCACAAATACAGTGCTTCCCGATGTTATGAGTGTACCTCAAAGAAATGGAATCTGCTGTAATCAAATAATTGGTGAAAAAACTCTAGGGGTTTGGTCTCCCAACCCAACTAAAAATGGGATTTGGAGACCAAACCTCTACGATAAAATCTTACAACCTAATTTAGGATTACTATCAGCAAATTTATAAATATATCCGAAAACTCTAATTATTAATTATTACAGCGCTTTTGCTGATTGATAAACCACATCGTCACAACCAAAACCTTGTAGGGACGTTCCATGGAAGGTCCCTACTTTGGTCTACTGAAATGAAAACCGCTGTAAGTAAGCATTCAGCGTTCAGCTATGAGTTATTAACTTATCCTGTTTGTCAGGAGTGATTAATCTCCAAAAAGTGAAATATCAAGAAAAAAATCATCAGCTAATTTTAATCAGTTCTGTAGGTTCACTCGGCTATTAGCAGTCAGCGGTCAGCTAATAGCTATTTGCGCAGCATTCCAGAGGAAATGCTGACATTATTAATTATTAATTAAATCTCAATATCTAATAAAAAAAACTATCAGACTAAAACTTTTAGAAAATTCTGTACATTAGCCAAATGGATATGAAAAATTTAGGGATAATCAGAGAAAATTTGCATCTATATTTTCCTGAATTACAACTGGCAGAAAGATTATGGGAATTATATGGGAATTAGTAGATGAACCTCTGGATAAATAGTACATTTTGAATGTACAGAGAAAATGGAATACGTTTTAGTTCAAAAATATTTGACTCAGTTCAAAAACGACAACATAAATCAAAAAATTAACCGAATATTCCTGGCTAAACTACACCGAATATTAACTTTTTTCATCCTTATATTTGTTATTCATTCTAGTTTTCATTGCATAACCCATACGAATTGCAATTAGTATCCCTAAACCCATTCCTGGTTCAGGAACTGATTCAGATTCAGTTAATAATGGCTTTAAAACTACTGGGCTTAAATTTTTGGGATCGAAGCCATAAGCAGCAACAAATCCATTACCTGATGGTAGATTTGTCACAGTGGTAAATGGTTTGTTTGTATTAACAACATAACCCTCTAAGTTAAAATAGGCATCGCTATCTCCTGGAAATATTTGAAGCTCCCACTTCACCTGCTCTGGGTCACTTATTAGCAGATCAAAATCGGTATATCCATGATCGAACTTAATTATATCACCTTCAAAAACAGGAAACAAATCACTATTGGGACCACCAAAAGGTAGAAGTTCCCCGTTTAAAGAAATAAGACCTCCATTATTATGTCGAACTTGCGCAATTGAATTTATAGGCTGATTTAGAGTCATAGCACCTGCAGGTAATCCAGATGAGACTGCTAATGAACCTAGACCAACTAAAACTGAAATAAATTGTTTCAGAAACATACTTGGGATACTCCAAATAATAACTAAATTACTTTCTCTTACAAATAAGAACAAATAAGAGAAATAGCTAATTCTTTTACGATCAGAAAACCAGAATCTTTAGTCTGACAACTAAAAGCAGACTACTGATTTTTTGGTTTCAATTTGATTATTGATTATATCATACTCAACTCATTATACTAACATTTGCATGAAAATGATTCCGAAATATATAAAAATATAATAAAATGCGCAAATTTTGAAAACTTTTCTGATGAGGCATCAAAATAGATGTAGATGTAATTTATCAACTAAACTATGATGTAGTTCCTTCGTAAATTTACGCAAAGTAAAATCCTTTGACAAGTAAATTTACGCAAAGTAAAATCCTTTCACACTACCCTCTTTATTGACAGCGCTTTTGCTGATTGATAAACCACATCGTCACAACCAAAACGTTGTAGGGAGGTTCCATGGAACATCCCTACTGTGGTCTACTGAAATCAAAACCGCTGTAAGTTAGTAGATATTCAAATATTTGTTGATGAAGTAAGATTATTTCAATTTAACTAGTTAGAGATATCTGATTTTTGCAGGATGATTTTTTATAGTATTTCCTATGTTTCAGCTTATTTATCATCCCGTGAGCTTTATCTGTTAAAGCGTTAAAAGTTTACTCAAAGCTGATTTTGATGTCGCCCCTATTTTTACCGTAATCCTAATCGTGATACCAATCCAATAAAGGAGTCATACAGTAGGGAAAACCACCTTTTTTTATTAATAATATAGTCTTTCAATACTGCAATTATAAAGAGATAAAATATTTAGCTGGTGGTGCATAGTCATGGTAAACGAAGCAACGGGAGTGTTGGGAGATGGGGAGATGGGGAGTGTGGCAGAAATTAAAAAATATATATCCTCACCATTACCATCCAGGACTACCAATATTTATAATAAATAGAATTAATGGTTAATAGATTATGTTATAAAAAAACTATTAGTGATTAACCCATCCCTTTCACAAATAAAATTATCCGACTTTTTCCTGATTGAAAATTATCTCTTTTATTCTCAGTGGCTCAACCCTTAAATCAAAATTGGCAACCCATACATGACCAACTCCATCGCACATTACGACAACGACATTTATTACCACACAATCAAAGAATATTAATTGCAGTATCCGGTGGTCAAGATTCTTTATGTTTAACTAAATTACTATTAGATTTACAATCAAAATGGGGTTGGCATTTAGGAATTGCTCATTGTGACCATAAATGGCGTTATGACTCAGAAGCTAATGCTAATTATGTCGCAAAAATAGCAGCAAATTGGCAAATTCCATTCTTCTTAACAACCGCAGACAAACTTTATAAAAGTGAGGCAGAAGCCAGAAAATGGCGTTATCAAGCTCTTAGTAAAATTGCCTTAGAACATGATTATCAATATATCGTCACTGGTCATACAGCAAGCGATCGCGCCGAAACTCTCCTATATAATTTAATTCGTGGCAGTGGAGCTGATGGTTTACAAGCTCTTAGTTGGCAACGTTCCCTCTTAGAAGGGTCTTCATTATTATTAGTGCGCCCTTTATTAGAAATAACTCGTAGCCAAACAGGTAACTTTTGTCAAGAGCAAAAAATCAAAATTTGGGAAGATTCTACGAATCAAGATTTGCGTTATACTCGTAATCGTATCCGCTTAGAATTATTGCCACTACTCAGTGAATTTAACCCTCAAGCTGAAATGGCATTAGCTCAAACCGCAGAAATACTTAGGGCCGAAGTGGATTACTTGGAGAATCAAACAGAGAGTTTATTAGAAAAGGCCACAAATGTAGATAATTTCACATTTTATCATTTGGAATCTTCGGCTAAAATCAAAAAAATAAAATATATTAATCGTCTGGTATTATCTGAAGCACCCCTGGCTCTGCAACGAAGAGTAATGAGGCGACTCTTACAAGAATTTTTATTTGTCCATCCTAATTTCAATCATGTTGAAAAACTAACAGCTTTACTTAATGCTCCTAACCGCTCTCAAACCGATCCTTTTCCGGGAGGAGCGATCGCGAAAGTGGAACATCCTTGGATATTATTAGTCGGAAAAAATCAAGAGTAAATCAGATTTAGCAAAAATTTTAAGATTTGCTATATAATATTTGCTATAATTTAACTTTTGAGTTAATTTACCCAAGTTATGTAATTTTGAGCTTTGATCAGAAATCCTGTAAAAATGACTTTGCTTATTAATTTTTGAATTTGCATTTTATTCAGGTTGACCAATTATACCTTGGATAACTTGTTGTAACTGAGCAAACTGTTCACCAATACCTTGTATTTGACTTATCCCATCTGCTACCTCTTGAAGTTGTGCTTGAAGTTGTTCAACATAACCATGCAAAGGTTGTATAATTTCTTGGTATGTATTTACCTCACTTCCAACTCCAGCAAACTCTTTTTGCTGAACTCGTAAATTTTGCTCTAACTGCTCAATTTCATTTCTCTTAGCTTCTTGTTGCTGTATTTGACTATTAACAGTTTCTTCTTTTTGGTTAATTTCAACTTGTATTTGCTGAATTTCACCTTCTAATCTTTGTAACTCTTCTGTTAGTTTCTGTCTTTGAGAATCAACTTGTGAAATTAAAGGTCTGAGAGCTACCTCACTTGGCTGTTGTTGACTAGAAGAGTTACCTGACCTGGACCGAAGAACTTCTTGATGAACACTTAATATTTCTTCTCTTTCCCCAAGATTTTTTTGAGAACCTAATAAAGATTTATTTAACATTCTATAGTGGTCTTGCTGATCTGAAAATTCTGATTCTAACGTAATTCTGTCATATTCACTGGCTTGGTCAATTCTTGTTTGCAAAGCATCCATTTCTTGACGCTGTAAATTTAACTCTTCCTCCATTTCTTTAACAAAAATCACAGCTTTTTCTGAATCTTGTTGTAAACCTTGTACTAACTCCTCTAATTCATTAATAGGCATATTCTCCAAAAGTTCAACATCCACTTTTTGACTAACTCCACCACCCTCAGATGCTGTAACTAAATCACTAAGTTGCTGATAAAGCTGTGTTTGTGTCTCTACCTGTGTAGCTAATAGTTGACTATACTCCTGTTTACTTGCCAACAAAGTTTGTTGTGCCGTTAATTCCGAGCGAGCTTGGGCCAAAGATTCCTGATCTTGCCGCCATTCTAGCCATTGGTTTTGGATATGATTAGCTAAACCCTCTACTTCCTCTTGCTGTTGGGTTGAGTCTTGTTTTTCATCCCATTCTTGTTTTTGCTGATCCAGGGTAGTCTGTTGAGTATTAATTATTTCTAAAGACTGATAGACCTTTTCTCCTAAAGTGCTTGTAGGAGCGATCGCTTCAAACAACCAATTTAATAAATCTTGAATATATTGGGACTGTTCTGCATCTAACACTGCTCCTTGAGCAAACTGACCACTATTTTCAGCCAACTCCTGCTGCTGTCTTTGGAGTTCCGCACGGGCCATTTCTATTTCTTCTCGTTCTCGCTGTATTTGCTCTTGAACTTGCTGAGATTCTCCCTGAGCCTGGCCAATTTCTTGACGTTGTTCTTCCAGCTTGTCAATTTCTCCTTGCAGCTCTTCCAGCTGTTCTTCCTTGGCCTGCAATTCCATTTCTCGGCGATTCATTTCCTGAGCTTGAAAAGTTAGAGAAGCTTTCCATTGCTCTATTTCCTCCCACTGAGTTTTGGACTTTTCTTGAGAGCGAGAGAAATTTTGTAAAATTTTCACCAACTGACGAGCAGCATCTTGAATTTGCTGAACCTGTTTAGACCCATTCAAATCTACCAGAACTAATGCACCAGGAGAAAATTCCTTGGCCTCATCTGAAGGAATAACTTCTTCTGCTGGCACAGCAACCCAGTTATGTTCACCGCGCTGACAAGCCAGGAGTTTCAAATCAGTTTTACCACCGCCTAGACCAAAACCAGTTGGTCTTCTTTGTACTTCTGCTAAATAAAGCACACTCTTATCCTCTTGAGGTGTCTATGCTAGAACCTTAATTTACATAAATTTTTGTTTGTGTCACCAGCAAAGCAGCAACTACTACTATATATTCTATATAAAGAAATGGCAAAAGTTGTTTATGGCTTTCCCTAAAATATTGATTACGGTATGCTATCCCTACTTAACTTAAAAATATAATAATATTATTTGCTCATTTATAACTACTTATGTAACCTACGATTTTTTTGTGATTACAAGCAACATTAGTGATTTGCTTCTAATTTTTGTAGTAGAGTACCAATAATTTAGTGATTGGGCATGGTTGACTTTCTAAGTTTTTTTCTCTTTGCCATTTTTTTCTTCGATCATCATATTATGAATTTTTGGTATAGTTTCATGACTTTGACTTAAGAGTTTCTAGAAATAAAATATTTATTGTACAAGATTATATTATCCTGTTTATCTGTCTCTTGATAATTATTAATATTCTCTAGAACAATAAAATAGAGTCAAGCCTGAGTCAAACTTAGTTTTCAAATCAGAGATACTACTTCCATAATATCTAATATTAATTTATTGCTTTATGGCTGTGAATAAAATTTCTTAGCTATCAATAAAATTTCAATTAACATAAAAAAATATTAAACTTGATTTTTTACCAGATAATAAATTTAACTTTCATCTGACAGCTAAATTTACAAATAGTATTTGTTTCAGACATCACAATGAACTACCAGTAAAAAACTATAATTTCTGTGGTCAAAAAGAATATTATAGCAATTACCATATTGATAAAAAACAAAATCATAGATTTCAGGTATAGCGTTTCTCAAATTGGTGAGATACAGTTTTAGATCCCCCCTAACCCCCCTTGATAAGGGGGGAACCGCTTAAAAAGGGGAGGCAACAAAAAGTCCCCCTTTTTAAGGGGGAT
>JASJEE010000211.1 GCA_030064835.1 Microcoleaceae cyanobacterium MO_207.B10
TTGGTAATTGGTCGGATGATTTTTTGTAGGGGTAAAACTATTTGCCTAATATTGTTGGATATTTGAAGCTATTACAAAGGAATAAAATTGGAAGTTTCATCCCTTAATTTACCAACGCCCCTTTTTTTTAGGTTCGGAGATTAAACCCCTATAATAAAATATGACAATTTATTGACGATTACTATATACAAATAACTCACATTCCGCACAGGGTCATTTCATTCTATATTTTGGCAATGAATTTACTGGCTTTACGGATAGCTAAAGATGCGTTGTCTAAAGCTGGCAATAAGGTATTCTCGTAAATATATAAAATGGCAAAGTTGAGAATGAAATATCCCTGCATTCCGCAGGTCAATTTTTCACATAAAAAGTAGCACAAACATCAGTAGGTTACTTACTATTTATACTCTGTAAATTATCTTGGTTTAACTATGAGAAAGCCAAATCATCAGGAATAAATTAAGTATAAATATTTGTTTGCTCCAGACAGTGAGCAACCATCATTCCCTACTGATACTAATTCACTTAAAAAATGTCACAAATAGTTGGTAACTAATGAAGTGAAATAATTAAGATGAAATTACTGTAAAACTGAGGTTTAAACTAAAAAAAAACTCGCTTCTGACTCCCGCCAGAGTCTCTCCTCGCGGGGGTGGGGGCGGGGAAAAGCTTTAGTCAAACGGTATGACTAATGACTACTGAGTATTTGCCCTTTATACTAAACTTTGACGTGCAGAATATCCGAACTAACTATACCAACAAACCAAAATTTTATGAACTTTTCAATTCCAGAAATTTCGGCAGCTATTGAGAAATTACGAGAGTTAACTCAAGTAGATATTCAAAGGCAATGGCGATATTACCAAGGAGATATACCTATAACTGCACTGGAAAATTTAGATAGCTGGCAATTAGCTCAAATCAATGAGAAAAAACATATTGCTTGGATAAAAGGAAAAAAAATTTTATGGTTAGGGCAAAAATTAATCATTCCGTCAAATTTAAACGGTTATTTTTTGCCTGGCTTATCTTTACGTTTGGGTTTGACTTGGTGGGCTGAATCTGCAGAAATTTATGTGAATGGCAAGTTAGTACAAACCGGAGATTTGTTTGACTGTTCCAGCCGAATTTTGCTGAGTCAAAAAACAGTGATTGGAGATAGTTTTATTGTCGGCATTAAATTGATAAGTCCCTCCCATGACTGGGGAGCTTTGGTAAAGTCTTGGTGTGTCTATGAAAATTTGGATAACTATCATCTAGATCCTAGTTTTGTGGCGGATGAGTTGGAAGTTTTGACTGAATATTTGGCAAAACTTGAAATTGACAGTGGATTAAATATAGACAGAATAAAAACTGCATTAGGTTTGATAGATTGGTCGGAAGTTGAAGATAGAGAAAAATTTTGGCGATCGCTGGGAAAAGTTCATACAGAAATAGGCAAAATCTCTGGCAACTATATTAATAGTTTAAAACTGAAACTATTAGGTCATGCTCACTTAGACTTAGCTTGGTTATGGGATGTCAAAGAAACTTGGGAATCAGCGCAACGAACATTTGAATCTGTACTAAATTTGCAACAAGATTTTCCTGAATTAATTTTCTGCCATTCGACTCCCGCACTATATGAATGGATAGAAAAAAATCGACCAGACATATTTAATAGAATTAAACGACAAGTCGAATTAGGTAAATGGGAAGTCGCCGCAGGTTTATGGGTTGAACCAGAATTTAATACAGTTGGCGGTGAATCAATTATTAGACAAGTTTTATACGGACAACTTTATATTTGGGAAAAATTTGGCATCCTTTCTACCGTAGCCTGGTTGCCAGATAGTTTTGGTTTCTGTTGGCAACTTCCTCAAATTTTTCGATGTGGAGGTATTAAATATTTTGCTACTCAAAAGTTACGCTGGAATGATTCGACGGAGTTTCCTTTTGAGGTTTTTTGGTGGGAAAGTCCTGATCAAACTCGGATATTAAGTTTGATTTTACCGCCGATTGGGGAAAGTGTTGAAGTTGTGAAAATGACAAAGTACGCCGGCGAGTGGCAAGTAAAAACTGGTTTGAAAAATTCTTTGTGGTTACCTGGAGTGGGAGACCACGGTGGCGGTCCGACTCGCGATATGTTGGAGGTAAGTAGAAGATGGCAGGAGTCAGCTTTTTTTCCTGTGTTGGAGTTTACGACTGCGGAGAATTTTTTGGCTGAGTTAGCAGCAGAAAGTTCTGAAATTTATCCTGTTTGGCAGGATGAACTTTATCTGGAATTTCATCGCGGTTGTTATACTACTCATGCTGACCAAAAAAAATGGAACCGTCGTTGTGAGGATTTGTTATATCAGGCGGAGTTGTTTGCTGCTTTTGCTTCGATTGTGACTGGGGCAATTTATCGGCAGAATGATTTGGAGATGGCTTGGAAACTGGTTTTGTTTAATCAGTTTCACGATATTTTGCCTGGTTCGGCTATTCCGGAAGCTTATGTGGATGCTAACCAAAATTGGCAGGAGGTTGAAAGATTGGGTAAGGAAATTTTGGCGGAGGCTATGGGGAGGGTTGCTTCTTATATTGATGTTTCCCTACCTTTTGATTTTGATTCTGCTCAGGGTAGGGTAGTTTATCCGGTGATTGTGTTTAATTCTCTAAGTTGGCAACGCTCGGAATTAGTTTCTGTTGCTTTGCCAGTGCTTCCTCAAACAGAAGAAGAATCTCATGGAAGCAAAGACCAGATATGGAGACTAGCAGATGAGGAAGAGGGGAATCTATTTACTTTGTCAGTTCTTCAGGAAAAATATTGCTGGCAGGTTTATAACGATGGGGGAAAAATACTCTCTTCCCAGATATCAGATAATAATTTACTGTTTATGGCTTCTGATGTTCCTGGGGTTGGTTATCGGGTGTTTTGGTTGTGCTATGAATTGTTCGATTTAGCCAATAGACTATATATGAGCATACCTACTGCCAATCTTACAACAAGAGTAGCAAAAAAAATTGAAAATGTCAATACTGTTAGTTTAAACAAGGAAAAATTGGTTTTAGAGAATGATTTATTGCGGGTAAAGGTAGAGATATCAACGGGAAATTTAGCCAGTATTTTTGACAAAGTTAATCAGCGAGAAATCCTGTCTAAACCAGAAGGAAATAAACTACAAGTTTTTCAAGATGAAGGTGAATATTGGGATGCTTGGAATATCAACCAAAACTATCAGCAACATCCTTTACCCACAGCAAAATTAATAGATATTGATTGGATAGAAAGAGGTGAATTAAAAAGTTGTTTGCGAGTGAGGAAAAAAATAGGTAAGTCTGAGTTTTGTCAGGATTACATTTTGGAAATCAACTCCCCGGTATTAAAAATTAAAACTTGGGTAAGTTGGCAGGAGCGTCATATTCTAGTTAAAGCTGCTTTTCCAATAAACATAGAAGTAAATTTTGTGACTTATGAAATTGCTTGTGGAGCAATCAAGAGAACAACTAAACCTCAGACAGAAAGAGAAAAAGCAAAATGGGAAGTTCCGGCTTTACGTTGGGCAGATATTAGTGATGATAATTATGGTGTGAGTTTATTGAATGATTGTAAGTATGGATATGATGCAAAGCCAGATGAATTGCGCTTAACTTTATTGAGAGGCGCAACTTGGCCTGACCCGGAAGCTGATGTCGGAATTCACGAGTTTACTTATGCTATTTATCCTCATTCCAGAAATTGGGAAAATGCTAGAACTGTGCAACGGGGTTATGAGTTAAATATGCCTTTACTTCTGGAGTTAATGCCATCGATTAGTGAACATAAAAGTGAACATAAATCTGGTGGAAAGTTGCCACGAGTTTATCATTTTTTGGGTTGGGAAGCTGATAATTTAATTTTGATGGCGTTGAAACGGTCGGAAAATGATCGAGGTTGGGTGATGCGATGTTATGAATGTTTAGGAAAAGAGGCAGAATTGAAATTGGAAAGTGATGCTGGTTTAGTAATAGATAAAGTTGTGGATTTGTTGGAGCGAGAGATTACTCAACCTGCCGTTGACTTTGAAAGTAAAAGCCGTCAAGTCTTGTCTTGGAAAATAGTTAGTTTTTGTTTGGCTTTTTAATCGGTCATTCTGTTAGATAGCAGTAAAATTTGACTAGAAATTGTAGAGTAGGCAAGGTGAAATTTTAGATTGAAAAATATCTATTATTTTGTTGGCTTTCAGTCCGCCGACTGTTAGGAGAATATCTATTAATACAGGAATTATTTTTGTTGGTGTTCAGTTCGCCTACTATGAGGAAAATATCTATTTAGGGTTGGCTGAAAAAGTCTTTTTGTAGAGGGTAGGAGTCAGTAGAAGCGATTTTCTGCGGAATCCTACGCAAACACAAATAGTCCGTACAGGAGTCAGAATGAATCGGAATTATAGAGAAGGCAGGAGAAAGAATTTTCACTCAATTATTCTGCCCTTGTTTATTCAAAATGTGACTATTTTAGGCTTAACGGAGCTAACACCATTTTGATAAATGTTTGCTACAAATGAATAGGGGATTTTTTAGGAGTCAGGAGCATTCCGCAGGAAATCGCCCGTACAGGAGTCGCATGGGAATTCCTTTAATACCATGTTTTAGGTCGGAAAAAATCTTTTTTGTCAAAGGGACATCTGATTAAAAGTCTTTTTATCGCCCTTACCATTCGTAACATTCTTTTTTTAAATTGGTATAACACCAGTTTGAAAAAAGCTTGCCCTTGCGTAGGCAGAGGAATGTTACAAATAAATTCGATAATTGAACAATTTAAAAACAGAATTCAGCTATAAATATCCAGGGCTATTTCATTCTCAACTTTTCCATTTTATATATTTACGAGAATACCTTATTGCCAGCTTTAGACAACGCATCTTTAGCTATCTGTAAAGCCAGTAAATTCATTGCAAAAATCTAGAATGAAATGACCCTGATAAATATCTGATTAATATTTACAGCAGATTCCACCTTTGTGAGGTAAACCAATCCCGGGCAAGATACCCGTGCTAGACAGGTTTGAACATTAACCCTCTTCTGTCACTCTCCGATTTTTTCTATTATTTGAACTTCCACCGAAAAGAACTATAACAAGAAATACAAAGTTTGATAATCGAATCCAAGGCAATTTCACAAGGCTCTGGAATTTATAGAAAGAAAAGGCGTTGGTAAATTAGGGTATGATTTGTATTTTTTGGTAATTGCTAAATTATTGAATAACAAATATTTGAGATTGTTCAATTTTTATTTTCATACCTTGATTGACCAAAACCAAAGAAAAAAGCAGGGGATAGCTTCGATCTGACGCAGGCAATCGCCTGATATACAAAAGCTCACTTATTTTAGAAATTACAAGAGTTTTCCGAAAGTGAAAGAAGAGAATTAATATCTGTACTTCATATATAGCAATCCTATTTTATTTGTGTATAAAAATATTACCGCTTTTAGGGAACAGGGAACAGGAAACAAGCAGGAGTTTCAGTTTTTTTATCTACTTTTTGATTACCCGCAAGCTATGGGCGGATTCCTATATAGCAATTTCATTTTAGTTGCGTAAAAAACTAATACCATTTTCATAAAATATTGCTACATTGCTTGGTTATAAGTTTTAGGTAGTAGGTGGTAGGTATTAATAGAAGAAGTGTAAATATTCCAATTCCGTATAATTCTTCTACTTTTTATAAACGAAAATTTCTAGCTGATGCCAGTAAACTTTCTTTGATGTTGCTCAATGTTTCCAAAGATTGATTGACTTGTTTTGTCACTTCATATTTTTCGAGATTATTTTTGTGTATAGCTTGTAAAATTTCTGTGAGTAGTTGTAGATTATTTGTCTGATTTTCTCCCAAAGAAGCAATAGCATCTACATGATTGTTAAATTGATAAACCTTCTGAATAATTTTAGCTAATCCTCTCTTAACCTCTTCTCCCGATATTTTGCTTTGCTCTTTCTTTTCCGATAAATTGTTCTCAGCAATACTCAAATTTAAACCTTCAATATTTCTTTGAAAATGTGCAATTTTTTTCTGAACTAATTCCCAATAATTAGCTAAGTCTTTTAATTCTGTTGCTATTTCAAGTATTTCCTCGCTATTAATCTTTCTAGTACCATATATACTAATATTAAACGCCAAAATTTTACTGCGGTACTGAATTCTCTCAAGCAAATCCATAATTTTAATCAAATCATAATTATACTCAGAAAATCTTTGTACTTTGTGATTGATTTGAGAAATCAAAATATGTGCTTCCATAATTTCATCAAAAATATGGTTGATTGCTGCGTAACTTCTCAAAGCATAAATATCGATTTCTTCATAAACTTTGTGAGCCTGTAAACCTCTATTTTTCCTTTGATGAAAAACATCAAGTATCATTTGTAAAGTTTCAAACAAGAAAGCTATTTCTTGTGATTGACATTGACTTTCCCAGGATAACCTTTTAAATACACTTTGGCTATTTGTAGCTAAATCTTCAATTTTTTGACTTGCAAAATTTACTTGTTTAACAAGTTTTCTAAAATTGTCAAGACTCAGATTTATACAATAAGAAATTATTCCTAACTCTTCACATCTAACCCTGACTTTAACATCAAGTTTTCCATGAGCAGCAGCATCCACTTTATCTAATAATTTTATGACTTGAGCAGCAATTTTTTCTTTCTCTTGTTTACTTTTTTCTTCCCGGATTTTAATGTTAATGAAAATATTACAAATTGCATCAGCCATATTATTAAATTTTTCGGTCAAGCATCGTAGTTCATCATTAGGATAAATCGGCGCTCTCACATTATAATTACCTTCAGAAATTGCTTCTAGATAGTCTCCTAATTTATGAGTTGAAGAACGAAGTTGCCTAGTAGCTATCATGCTTAAGCTCAATGTTGTGAGAAAACTTGTTATACCTGCCGTACTAGCAATTAGATAGTATTGCTCAGTCCTGCTGATGAAATTTGGTGCTTTAACCGTTGTTACAGTAGCAGTTACCATTGCAGTTATTCCTCCACTCAATAAACCAATCCAGAAAGGTTGACTTTTCATTATTAATGATAATTATCAATTGTTGACTGCTTATTTTAGTTTAAGCTAAATTTACAAATCAGCTTTTAAGTCTGGAGTGTAGTCAAACAACACTAAAAAAGAAAAAACACATCTAACTTATGATATTTCAACTATAAATACATTCTAGTACCTACTTCAAGTATTAAATAGGGTTTGCTGATTAAGTATAAAAGCATTGACAGAGAAAGACTAATTTTATTCTGTAAAATAAAGTGCAAACTTTGGAAAGACAAATGCTAAAGAAATGATTTTAATATAGGAAGAGAGTAGAGGTTTAATATCGAAAGTATGTATTAAGTGAAGATAGTCAGTCCAATAACTGTTTAATCGGATTTTATATGACTCCTACTCTCGAAAAAAAAGGATTATTCAGCAAACTTTGAATAGTTAGTACCCTTGCTAATGTTTTTCCCTGATCATACCAAATTGATAAATGTTTGCTACAAATATTATCAATCTTGGGTGTAGGGTGTGGGGTGTAGGGTGTAGTGAAATAATAGGAAAAACCAAGAAAAAAGCCGATTATAAAAGGGATAAAGTGGAAAAAATTTATTAATTGGTTAATACTTGAAGTTTGAGCAAGCATAACATTCTTTTTTCACGCATGGTATAAGTAGTTTTATCGTAAGTATTTCTTCCGGAATGCCGACAGATGCAATACCTAATTTAAAACTCTATGCAATGCTAACAACAATTCATCAGAACTAAAAGGCTTAGATAAAAACTCATTTACTCCAGCATCTTTAGCAAGATTAACTAACTCACTATTACTCAATCCACTGGTAGTAATAATCTTTACTTGAGGATTGATTTCTTGTAAACTATTCATAGTAACAACACCATTCAAACCAGGCATCATCATATCAATTAAAACTGCCTCTATCTCATCTTTATATTGAGTATATAAAGCTATAGCTTCTAGACCATTACTAGCAGTAGCTACTTGATAATTATAAGCCTCTAAAGAAGTTTTTATTACCTCACAAATTGAAACCTCATCATCAACTACTAAAATTAATTCTCCCTTTCCTGGCTGAATTATTTGGTCAGTTATTGGTAGAGTCATACTATCTGTCAAAGCTGGTAAATATATCTTAAATTTAGTTCCCTGATCTTTTTTACTAATCACATCTACAAACCCCCCATGACTCTTAACTATACCCAGGGCAGTTGATAAACCTAATCCAGTACCTTTTCCAATACCTTTAGTAGTAAAAAATGGCTCAAAAATCCGTTGTTGAATTTCTGGACTCATCCCCATACCAGTATCATCAATGGAAAGCAAAATATACTCACCCACGCCAGCATCAATATTTATCCTAGTATAGTTTTCATCAATAGACACATTTCTGGCAAAAATCATTAATTTTCCACCATTATCCATTGCATCTCGTGCATTAACACATAGATTAATTAAAATTTGATGTAGTTGGGTAGCATCTCCATAGACAGGATATAAATCTTTTGATATGTCTATATAAATATCAATAGATTTAGGAAAAGTTTCATTAATAATTTGCTTAACTTCCAAAATAATATGCCTAAGTTGCACAATAGAACGTTGACACTCGACTCCTGTGGCAAAAGACAAAACTTGCTTAACTAAATCAGCCCCACGGCGAGAATTTTTTTCGAGAATCTTCAGTAAATTTTGAGCCCGTTGATCAATTTCTGGAAATTTCATCGGTAACAGTTGAGATACTGCTAACATTGGAGTTAATAAGTTATTCAAGTCATGGGCAATACCACTTGCCAAAGTACCAATACTTTCTAATCTTTGAGCGCGATAAAATTGCTGTTCTAAAAGTTTTTTCTCAGTAATATCTGTATTCACAACTAAAATAAATTTTGGTTGCTCATTATTATCTGTTACTAAAGTCCAACGGCTCTCTACTAAAATTTCTCGATCATATTTTGTGACTTGATTTAACTCTCCGTACCAATAACCATTTTTAAGTACAATACTATGAATTTTTTCTAGTTGAGGCAGTGGTTCACTATATAAAAGTACATTGGCATTTTGTCCTAATGCTGCTTCTGCTTTATGTCCGTATAAACGTTCTGCTCCTTGATTCCAAAATAAAATTTGTTTGTCTAAATTTCGGACAAGGATAGCATCGGTTGCTACATCCAATAAAGCAGCTTGTTCACGAATTTTTTGTTCTGCTTGTTTGCGGTCTGTAATATCACTACCAATACCAAGAAATCCGGTAATATTGCCTTCATTATTTCTGAGGGCTGTTATTGATAGTAATACGGGAAAACGAGAACCATCTTTTCTAATATAAGTCCACTCATTTTCATCTGTTTGACCGCGACTTACTTTAGCGATAAAAACTTCAAAACCAGGAGTAATTTCTACCCCTAACTCTGCTGTTAATTCTTCAGCTCTTTGATAAATTTCATTTAAGTCGTGAATTAATACTGGAGTTGTTTTGCCAACTACTTCTTCAGCACTGTAACCAAGTAAACGTTCAGCAGCAGCATTGAAACTATAAATAGTACCATCTATGCTAGTAGAAATAATTGTGTAATTAGCTGCATCTAAAATTGCTCGTTGCAGTGTAGTCATCTCTAGCAGTGCTGCTTCTGCTTGCATTCGTTCTGTGACATCATTTGCTAATACAATTTCTGCCTGTTTTCCAGCAAAAGTTAAGCCGTGAGAAGTTATTTCAACATAAATAATTGTACCATCTTTTTTTTGATGTCGAAATATTCCTGGTTTGTCTAACCCAGAAGTAGTATTGGCAATTTTCTCCAGTAATATAGGAATATCTTCTGGAGGGCGAATATCCCTGAGAGTCATACTGAGAAATTCTTCGCGGGAGTAACCATAATGTTTGATGGCAGCTTCATTGACAGCTAAAAATGATAGTGTTTTCAAATCGTAAACCCACATAGGGTGAGGGTTACTTTCAAATAACATTCTGTATCCAGATTCGGAAATGCGTAATGCTTCCTCTGCGTGTTTGCGATCGCTAATATCTTGGAAATAAACATATAAACCTTTTTCACAGGGGTAAGCATAAACTAAAAACCAGCTATCAAGAGGTGGGTAGAATGCTTCAAATTGTACATTTACTTTTTCTGTCACAGCTTTGTGATATTTGTGGTAAAATTCTGTACCCACTGCTTCAGAAAATTCTTCCCAGATATTCTTGTTTAGTAGTTCTTTCGCTGTTCTCCGCAGTAACCTCTCTGCTTGTTGGTTAAGCTGGGTAAATTGCCATTGATCATCTAGGGAAAAGAATGCGTCAGTAATACTTTCGAGAATTCTTTCGATTTGATTTTGGGCAGCTTCTGCTGTCGATCTTGCTACTTTTTCTTCAGCTAATAGCTCTAAACGTTCTGACTCGGCTCGTTTTTGTTGGGTCATGTCCCGACCGATCGCATAGATTAATTCACTTTCCACCACAGGTTGAGCTGTCCAAGATAACCATTTATAGTTACCATCCCGATCGCGATAACGGTTTTCAAAGTAAATAGTAGGATTTCCTGCTCTCAGCTTTTTGACTTCAGCTAAAGTTGCGTCCTGATCGTCAGGATGAACGAACTCGATAAAAGGTTGTGTTAGTAGTTGCTCATTACTGTAACCTAATGTTTGCTCAAATGCAGCATTAACTCCTTTGAAATAACCATCAAAACCAGCAACACAAAGTAAGTCAATAGAAATATGAAAAAACCGTTCTAGTTCTAAAACTTCAGGTAATTGCTTTTTTTGAGTGGATAATCGTCGTAGTTCTAACTGAGCCATGACTTGACGACTTAGAGCTTTTAGTGCTTCTTGTTGAGCTACAGTTAGGTTTCTAGCTACATGATCTATAACGCAAAGAGTACCTATAATTTGATCGTCTGATGTAGTTAAGGGAACTCCGGCGTAAAATCTAATGCAGGGGAAAGACTTAACTAGGGGATTAAGAGCAAATCTAGGATCAAGTAAAGCATCTGGTACTATAAATATATCATATTGTTCTATAGCATGGCTACAAAATGCTATTTCCCTGGAAACTTCTGTGGATGACCAACCATGTTTTGATTTAAACCAGTGACGAGTTTCATCGACAATACTGATTAAGGCAACAGGAGTACCGCAAATCTGGGCGGCTAAACTGGTAATATCGTCAAACTCTGGCTCTGCTGGAGTATCAAGAATCTGATACTGTTGCAGTAAATTGAATTTGGTTGCTTCATTTAATGATATAGGAGCTTTTTTCATATTAATGCTTTGAACTATATTGAGGCAGCCTTACACTTCTATTGTAGCTAAACTAGAACAAAGCTAATTAGAGCTGAAGTTTAATTTATTCATAAAGAAAACCAGGTAGTAGTAAACAAGTAATGATGTTTGTAACTTATATCGGGATAATTAAACAAATCTATAAACTAATATCTTGACATATTTATGACTATAAAATAAATATAAGATAATGTTTTTTAATATCAATTAACTAAACTTTAGAAAAAATTTGATAATTATTGAAACCGAATCAGATGTAGCAAAATTTTTGAAATGTGGTATAATATTTCAAACTAGTTCTGCCCTTAATATTTCTACATCTGAGTATTTGAAATAGATAAAAACTGGAAGATTTCGGATAATTCTTTCTCCTACCTCTTCTCTAATTCGTATTTCTCCTGACTCCTGATATAGAATCCGGTTATATAAAAATCTACCATCCCCCACACTTCCCCAACTATATAGTAATTATTCAACCGGATTTGAGATGAGTCAATTCCACCATAAAAATAGTTATTCAGTAAGCCCTAAATATAGTTCAACAACCTGTTCCTTCTGCACGACGACTCTGTAAACCTGTGTGTTTAAAAGGCAAGAATATTGTTTCCATTTTTTCGGGAGAAATACCAACGTCTGTATCTTGAGCAGAAAAATGAAGATTAACTGTTGGAGGTGATATAATTCTGAATTCTTCTTCAAAAAAGGGGGATTTTTCTGGGCTCACCCCTTCTGGGGGGCGGGGGGGATCTAAAACTGTATCTCATAAATTAGAGAACTACTATAACTGATTCACTGCCATTCACCTTGCAATGTAAAAGCTGCCCAATATTCCGGGTCTTGCCATTTTTCCGAATTTAACATCTCTATTTTTGCTGCCCTTAATGCTTCTACTGGCTTCATTTTTTCTACTAACATTTTCTGATAAAATAAGGTCATTAATTCAGCAGTTGCCTCGTCATTTACTTTCCATAAACTAACAACAACCCTGGGAGAACCTGCATACATAAATCCACGAGTCAACCCCACAATTCCTTCTCCTTTTACCTCTTCTCCTAATCCGGTTTCACAAGCACTTAATACTACTAATTCTGCTGATAATTTCAGATTAAATACATCCTGTAAATATAAAAAACCATTTTGCCGATCGCCATTTTCATCTACTAAAGACATGACTATTCCTGATAATTCTGGTTGAGTACCATTGAAGAAACCGTGGGTGGCAAAATGTACGAATTTGTATTCATTTAATTCTGGATTAGTAGCTTTTTCTTTATTAGCTGCAAAATCTAAAGCATAACTGCGTTGCTGAGGATCGGAAATTTGAGCAACTATTGCTTCTGCTTCAATTCTAGTTCCTTCGAGTCGCTCCCAGTTACCACTGCCATATCTAGCAGCTCTAGTCATTCGTTCACCCCGCAATGAGTCTACTGTTTCTGGAGAATTATTGCTGGAAGTTGTTCCTGTAACCCGCTCGTCATCAGGAGTGAAAACGGGATCGGCTAATATGGCTATTGTTTTCCCTGCTGTCTGGCGGTTGGCTGTTTGATTGCGGTTAATAGCAATAGTAGAAGCGGAGGGAGCATTGACAATTTTACTATTGGACAATAGTAAGGTGTTTTTTCCTGGTGTTGTCAATGCTGCAAAAGGAATATATTGCAAGATTCCATCACTTACTATCAGCAACTGTTGGTTTTCTAACTGTGACGCTACAGGTTGCAGGATAATTTCACTGAGAGCTTGAGCAGCGTTGGGTAAGTCTTGGGGACTACTTCTGAGGTCTGGTGCTGTCAGCATATCTATAAATTGTTGGGCAGCGGTTTCTATTTCTGCTTGGGGGGGAAGTTCGTAACTGGTGATGCTATTTTTGGTGACTGCCCACAGATAACTGCGGTCTTTTCCGAGGGAATATTCTAAGAGTATGGTGTTGTCGTCGAGTACCTGTTGTTGGATTTGTTTGAGGTTAAGGGGTTCAGGATATTTGAGGGCTGCGTAACCGGGGCTAGTTTGTTTGATTTGGGTTTGCAGTTGTTGGTATTCTGTTTGGAGAGTGGCTAGTTGTTGTTTGATTTTTTCTAGTTGTTCTGGTTTATAGTCGCTTCTGACTAACTCCAGCCGACGTTTTTCGGTGGCATCAAATTTTTGGAGTATGGTTTTTTCTTGGTTTAATAGTTTTGGGTTGACGCCTTGACGAATATTGGCGTTAGCTTCGGTGAGGAGTTCTAGGAGGGAGCGAGCGCGACGGCGTTCGTTAGCGTGGAGTGCTTTGGCATCGTAGCCTTTATTGGGGTTTTGTTTGTGGAGTTGCATTAAGAGGTCGATGTAGAATTGATAGTAAAAATTAACTGAAGCAAAGTAGGATGTTCGGAGGTCAGTTGCAACGATTTTGGTGCGGAGGTCTTCAATTATTTCTAGGGATTTTTCTATGAATTTTAGGCTGTCGTTGAGTTTGCCTTGGTCTTGTTTGAGCCAAGCGATATTATAAAGACTGAGTGCTTCCCCACCCCGATCGCCTACTTGCCGAAATATAGGTAAAGCTTGCTGGTAGTAATTGAGTGCTGTTTGTTTTTCTCCTAAGTCACTGTAGACAGCGCCAATATTATTGAGAGT
>JASJEE010000212.1 GCA_030064835.1 Microcoleaceae cyanobacterium MO_207.B10
ATCATACCAAATTGATAAATGTTTGCTACAAATATTATCAATCTTGGGTGTGGGGTGTCGGGTGTAGGGTGTGGTGAAATCATCGGAAAAACAAAAAAAGCTGGTTAGAAAAAGGATAAACTCGAAAAAATTTATTAATTAGTTAGGGGAAGTGATTTCTTTTATGTAAATTATGACTAACTTCTGACTGTAAACTGTCAGGATATTTGTTGGGTTTCGTTACCTCAACCCAACCTACAAATACTAAAATTACCAGTTTGTAGAAAAGTATGTATTAACAAACTAACTTTTGGAGATAATAATAACCCTGAGTGAGAAACTGGTAAGACAATATGCTCTTTAATTTCAGGCAAATAAGTTTCTTTTACTGCAATTAAACTATCATTAGGACTAGATATTCCTAACAACCAACCTGTACCAATATCTAAACTGCCAGCTATTACTCCAACATCTCTATCTATAGGGGGCAATAACCTTTGAGATAATCCACTCATCACACTTTTTCCTAATAAAAACTTACCCCATTTTTTCCGATTTAATCTACTAGCAATTTTACTACCCCTGAAAGGAGTTCCCAATACAACTATTCGACCTGAGACTTGTTGAGAGTAATCTTGAAAAAGTTTGCTAATTAATAAACCACCTAAACTATGACCTACAAAGTGAATTATGTCGTCAGATTTTGAGAGTAAAAAGTTTTGGAGTATAGCAGCATTTTCAGCAAGAGTTTTGGATCGATTTGAATAATAAAACTGTTGACAGTTATACCCTAATTTTCCTAAACGGTACTTTAAAAGAAACATTTCTGTTCCCCATAAACCAACGCCATGAACCAAAATTATAGTTTCCATTTTTCTTGATAAACAACTTCTCAAAATAAGACTTCAATAGGGCAATAAAAACTTATATATATCTCTCTACAAAATTGTTGGGTTGAGGCGACGAAACTCAACCGACAAATACTTCTAACTTCTGTACGTCGCCAATCCGACGGCTCCCCTATCTGACTTCTGAATTTTATAAAGCGTATCCCTTTGTTGATAATTTCTCCCCAAACTTTTAATAACTTCCTGCAAATTTTCCACCTCCATAAAACTACCGCCTAAAGCACCCGCCATATTCGTAATATGCTCTTCCATTAAAGTACCGCCAATATCATTACAACCCCACTTAAAAGCCTCCTTTGCTCCATCCAAACCAAGTTTTACCCAACTTGGTTGATGATTTATAATCCAATTTCCTAAGAATATTCTCGACACCGCCGTTAATAATAAAACATCCAACAAAACAGGTTGGTCGCGCCCGACTTTTCTACGCAAAACGGCAGGTGCTTCTTTCCCCACAAACGGCAACAAAATAAATTCCGTTATTCTCGCAGGATAATCTTTTTCGATGGCAGTTTGTTGGAGACAGCGCAACTTTTCTAAATGTAAAACCTGCTGCTGAGGCGTTTCAATATGACCGCATAACATTGTGCTAGTTGTTGGAATTCCCAACCGATGCGCTGTACCCACTATTTCCAACCAAGTCGCCGTATCAATTTTTTCCGGACAAATAACCCGCCTCACCGCATCATCCAAAACTTCGGCAGCAGTACCTGGCATCGATCCGACGCCCGCATCCCGCAAAGCTGAGATTACATATTCATAACTCACCCCATCCTCTCTCGCAATAAACTGCACCTCCTGGGGAGAAAAAGCGTGTAAATGCAACTGCGGAAACTCATCCTTAATACCTTTCACCAGTTGCAAATAATAAGGCAAAGATTTGCCATCAACCTTAGCAATAGGGTTTAAACCTCCCTGCATACAAATTTCCGTCGCTCCTCGTTGCACCGCATCATTAGCTTTTTCTAAAATTTGACCAATATCCAACCAAAACGCACCCTCTTCCCCTTCATCTCGCCGAAAAGCACAAAAACTACAATGTTGTTCGCAGATATTGGTGAAATTTATATTACGGTTGATAATGTAAGTCACCGTATCTCCTGTTTGTTGCTGGCGGAGTTTGTCTGCTGTTTTCTGGATGGCAGTTATTTCTGCTGGAAGTTGGGTTAAGGGGAGTTTTCCGAAATCTGGCTTTCCAGTAGGGGATAACAATAACAATGTCTCTTCTATAGATGGATCGTAACCTTCCTTGGCGCGATTTAAAATTGTTTCGAGTGTTTCTAGGTTTGGGTTTGTCAAATTTAAAGCTGTCATATTGATTAGGTTAAAAGTAAGAGTGAGAAAATTTAATCAGAAAATAAATCGGAAAATAGTCAACTTTTGGCGCAGGAGTTTACAGAGTCAGTGGTTACTGTTGCTAGTTTGGACAGCGATCGCTACTTGTTTGCGTTTAACCAACTTAGCCTCTAAACCACCTTGGACGGATGAGTTTTCCACCTTGGTTTTTAGTTTGGGTAATAATTTTCAGGATGTGCCACTAAATCGAGCGATCGCTCCTGAAATTTTACTCCAACCTCTACAACCCGATCCTAACGCCGGAATTAGGAATGTAGTTCATAACCTATTAACTCATAGTAACCACCCACCTGTCTATTTTATCTTGAGTCATTGGTGGCTAAAGCTTTTTCCTTCAGAGGGAGGATTAGTTTCTCTGTGGGGTGGGCGTTCTCTGAGCGTCATATTTAGTATTTTCTCCATTCCTGCCATTTATGGTTTAGGTAGACTCGCTTTTCGTTCCCGGTTAGTGGGGCAACTCGCAGCAGCAATAATCGCAGTTTCTCCCTATAGTATATATCTTGCCCAAGAAGCGCGTCATTATAGTTTAGCTATTTTATTTGTTATTGCTTCGTTGAGTTGTTTAATTATTAGTATTCACTGTTTTGAAAAGAGTAAATCTTTACCTATTTATCTGGCTTTTACTTGGGTATTTTTCAATAGTTTAGGAATAGCAGTTCACTATTTTTTTTCGATAACTATTTGTGCTGAAATCATAGTATTAATTAGCATTATCAGTGTTAGTGTAACAAAAAAATATCGTAGTAGTTTCAACAAAAAAAATTCTTCATGGAAAATCATTTTTCCTCAAAAAAATGCTGCTAAAGTAGAAAACAAAAACCAACTTATTCTTCTTTATCCATATATATTATCCCTGGACTGGATTAAATCAATTGCTAATTTTTATATTGTAATTTTTGGTAGTTTGGCTGGTGGTTTAGTTTGGCTGCCTTTCTGGAACAATGGTTATAGCAGTGAATTAACCGAATGGATTTCTATTAGTAATAGTAGCCTCAAAAATTTACTTAGTCCGATTTTTCAATTCCTGGCTACAAACATTACGATGTTATTTTTATTGCCGATAGAATCACCTAAGTTTGCCATAGCAATTATCTGTTTTGTGGTGATGATTTTATTTTTAATCTGGATATTTCCTCTATTGCTTCGAGGCATTAATATCTGCTTAAAAAATCCCGATATTCGTTTATCTACTATTGCTTTCAGGGGAGTAATATTAGTCAGTGGATTATTATTTTTTGGTTTTACTTATATTCTTGGCATTGACCTAACTAGAGGTGCGCGTTACAGTTTTGTATATTTTCCAGCCATGATTATTTTAGTTGCAGCTATATTAGCTCAAATTTTCAATACAAAATCAGTTAAAAGTAAATTTTTAAATTTATCTATTTTCATAACTACTGGAAAAAAAACCGTAATTTTAATTTGGTTAATCGCTTTATTAAGTGGATTAACAGTTGTCTCAAATTTGGGCTATCAAAAATATTATCGACCCGATTTATTAGTTTCTCTAATTCAAAAAGTATCAGATAAACCCGTACTTATTGCTACTCTTCATCAGACTCATGTGGAAACCGGGGAATTGATGGGAATAGCTTGGAATATGAAAAAAATTAGAGATTTAAAAGACGGATGTATAGATGGAGTAATTTGTAACGAAAAAACTTTAGGCACTAAACCGAAATATCTGAGTAGTATCAAATTTATTTTAGTAGACCGAAAATTAGATAAAGAAAATCAAATAAAATTACTTCAGCAAACTTTAAATAAACTAGAATCTCCCTTAGATTTATGGTTAGTAAATTTTTCTAGTGATTTTAATGTTTCATTAGAAAACTGTCAGGTTGATCGAGGTGAATTTCCACTAATAGATGGTTATGAGTATCAGCTTTATCATTGCCATTTTTTGGATAAGTAAATATAGATTATTAGTCTAAGTTGTTCTCCATTTAAACCACTTATTTGTTGTGTATCTAATTAAAAAGGACAATCCTTATTACTTCTAACTTCCGTAGGAAATCACCCCTACTAATACCAAATTGATAAATGTTTGCTACAAATATTATCAATCTTGGGTGTTGGGTGTGGGGTGTTGGATGTAGTGAAATAATAGGAAAAACCCAGAAAAAATCCGATTATCAAAGGGATAAAGTGGCAAAATTTTCTTAATTGGTTAATACTTGAAGTTTGAGCAAGCATAACATTCTTTTTTCACGCATGGTATAATTTCTGAGTTACTTGAAAAGGTTTAGATTCCCCCTACCCCCCCTTTTAAAGCTATGCTTTATAAACATCTTTCTTAACATAAAACCTGACAAAAATATCATTTGATGTATTAAAGTCTGAAAGCTCTTAGTGTCGTTGCGATCGCAACAACAAAAAACAACTTTTAGGAACACACAAGTTAGTCAATTTGTCAAATTAGTAAAGCCAGCAAAATGCTCGTAAGCTTTTTACAATAGGCATTATCCACTTTTGTAAATAATTTTGCTGATAATGGATAGCTTTTAAAGGGGGGAAATACAACAGAAAGTCCCCCTGATTAAGCTATGCTTTATAAACACTTTTATTAACATAAAACATAGACATTAAATAGAAGTTATGTATAAGTTTGATGTCGTATTTTTGCGGATAAAAGTATATTGAATTAGACACTTTTTTGAGGAATGTAGACAAGATTCTGACTCCCCACTCTTCCCTCTCCCCACCCTCTTATAAGGGATAGCTTAATCAGGGGGATTTAGGGGGAGCGATGACTTATCAAAACTCTAAGGCGTATTTTAAATGCGTCTTAGCTTATCCATCCACACTAATTAATTTTGCCTCCTAACTCGTGCTTTATTTACTTTATTCAATTCCTGCTAACGCAATTTTAGTTAAACGTTTAAGAATGCGAAGTACATCATATGCTGAAAGAGTTTGAGTCATAATTTTTGAAGGAAATTTTCTTGCAAATCATTTTCTACTTTTAGCATATAATTTTGATATTATGGCAATTATAAATAGGTTGTAGGTTGGGTTAATTAGACGCCAGCATTAGCTCTATAAAACAACTATCCCGCAAGTCTTATTATCAGGACTTACGCACAACAACCAAATCATTAAAGTAGTTCGTAGCTGCACCAAGAAATAATGCTAAGTTGGTTTGCTTTTTCAAATATGAAAAAGCACCCAGAAAACTCATAGCTTTTCTCCTATTTTTGAGTTTTGAATATTGCTTTGCTGAAACTTACAACTAGAAAATTTGAGGCTGAAAATAACAAAATTATTTCTGACTTACTAAAGCCAGAAAAACTATATCTACTAAAGATTTATGTCTAAGCTTCAGTAGTCTTAAGTAATAAACTACAAACAAAGCATAACTGATACAACAGTATCTTCCTGAATTATCTGCCTATTATTTTCTGATATTTTCCGGTACTCCCACAGGAGAAAAACCAGCGATCGCTCTTAAATTTTGACACCTAACTAATTCTGTAAAATTCAAATTATTCCGCCCCTCAATTCTCGCTACATTTTCAATTCCTTTTAATAAATAACTAGCCGCCTCAGACTCTGCATAACCCCGTCGCGTTGCTACTCGAATTGCCATTTCATCTGCAGCTAATTCTGTTTGTATACTATGATTACTCTGCCAAATTCTGGTTAAACCAATTGTACTCAAACCACCAGCAACTAAAACCCCAACTACATCTGTTTGGGTTAGTTCAGAAATAGCCCCGACCAAACCAACAATAAAAATACCTTGATTCAGACTAGGTTTAAACCATTTTATTTCACATAACCAACTAACAGTTCTTAACATGGTTAAATCTCGTTGACCCTTGGGTAAATTCATCCATAAATCAAAATTTAGATATATTGTTCTGTCATTTTTCCAAGGTAAAGGAAAGGGAGTTTCAATAATTGTAGATTGTTGTGGTTTGCCTACTATTTTTGTCATCATTCGCCCAGAAGCAGGCATGATATCTAATAGACGGCTAGTTTCTGAAATTTCTGGATTCATATAAGTTTCTAGGTCTTAGGTTTTAGGTGGTAGGTTTTAGGTAGAAGGTAAATTCTTAGAAGTTAAATTATTAATTTATTGAATAGCTAGTTTATTTGTAACCTTCCCCCGTATTCACGAGGGCAAGCTTTTTTTATATGGTATAAAACTTCGATTTTACAGTAATTTTTGGTTATTATTTAACATCATCAGTTGTGAAATATTTCTGGAATCTTCAAAGTCAATTAGTCTTAGAAAAAAATAGTAAAATCACTCAATTATTGATTATTTGAGACTATTTGATAATACTCTCAAAACTTGTGGCACATCCTCTGCTTTTGCTTCCGTAGCAGAAATTAATAATAACAAAACATTTCTACCTCTCTGTCGGGCTAACACCTCCCCACTCAGAGGTTGCGTATTATTCCCCATAGTTAAAGTAGCACTCCAAGGTAAAGAAATTTCTCCTGCACCACTCTGTCTAAACTGACCTGGTTGAAACCCTTCTCCCCGTTCAAACTCCTCTATAGCAATTCTCGCTAAAGCCTCACTATCTAACTGTTGTGTGTTAACCTGGGGTTTAACTACTACCGTATAAGCCAAATTCCCATCTGGAGATTCGACCACAGGTACACCAGAAACAACCTTTTGTTGATAACCTTCTAAAATACCTACCTCAAATCTACTCTCTTTATAAGTTTCACCACTCAGACTGATGGCTGAATTAGTATTGGACTGAGCTTGAGCAGGTTCTAATAAAGATATTTGATGCCAATTTCCCACAATAGAATTAAAAATCAGTAAACTGATAGCAGTAAATAACCCGATAGCAATTAATCGCCGACGCTTCATAATTTAAGCTCCAGATAATTATGTAACTTGTGATAAATAAAGTTAATTTTAACAGGAGGAGTCATTAGGGGTAATATCATGTCCGGGTAATCTAATGAATGATAAAAAAACTGGCGTTGCTGAATCAAGGTATGAAAATAAAAACTCAACAATCTAGAATACTTACTATTTAATAGTGAGCGCGATCGCTAATAAATATAAATCATACCCCAAATCAGCAACGCCAAAAAACTTTTACCTTAAGACTTTTTCCTTTCCTTCTACCTTACTTTCTCCAAAGTGTAAGTATTCAACCAGACATGATATAACTCGATCATCGACCTAATACACTGGGGTTGCCAAAATCAAATAACCCAGCCACACAACCCGTCATTAGGGTTGCCAGAGTACCCGCCCAAAGTGCCTTCCAACCGAGAGAAGAAACTTCTGATCGCCTCGACGGAACTAGATTTGATAACCCACCAACAAAAATTCCGTAGGATGCAACATGAGTAAAACCGCAAAGAACGTAACTAACTATCAGTAGGGCGCGATCGCTAATTTGTCCGGCTGCATTTAACTGTGCCAAAGTTAAATAAGGTGGAATACTGGTTTCAAATAATCTCCGTCCAATAATCACAGAAGCTTGCCAAAGTTCGTTCCAGTCTAAGGATATTCCGGTGAGGAAAGTCAGCGGTAAAAATATCGCCCCTAAGATATTTTGTACAGTAATTACTTGAAATATATTGCCTAGAGGACTGGGTAAATTAGCTAGACCATTAAACATCGCATTCACCAAAGCAAGCAAACCTAAAATCGCAATAATAACTGCAGCGATACCTACCGCCATTTTTACCCCATCCATCGCTCCACCAATTAAGCTATCCATTGGGTTAGGACGTTCTTTGGCTTCTTCTACCGGATCGGGGGGAACGTGACCTAAAGTTTTGGGTACTTTTGTCTCTGGTATCAGTAGTTTTGACAACACAAAGCAAGCCGGAATAGTCATTATTGACGCAGATACCAAATGTCCGGTAATAGCAGGAAATGTTGGTCTGAGGATGCCAGCGTATAAACCTAGTACAGAAGAGGCGATCGAACCGAAACAACTCGATAAGATGGCACACAGTTCGCTGCGGGTCATATCCGATAGATATGGTTTGACGGCAATTGCTGATTCGATACCAACAAATATATTAGCAGCGCCAGATAAAGATTCTGCGCCACTAAGTTTCATCGTTTTTTGGAATATTTTGGCAAATACCTGTACTACTGGCTGGATGATGTGCAGCCGATACATGAGGCTAATGAGGGCTGAGAAAAAGATGATTTGTGGTAGGGAACGAAAAGCAAAGATAAAGCCTGGGTTGAGGTTGTTTGGACCAATGCGATCGCCAGGAATTTCGACATAGGGACTACCGATGGTTCTCACAATCCATCTGGCTGCGGGGCCTGGCCCCACTATGCGGTTGGGGTCTGGCACAAATGCCGAGTCAGAACCGCCAAATAGAAATCTGGCTCCAGCTTCAGAAGCATCGAGTACGGCGTTTAAGAGGTTATTAATTTGTGCAATTAGGTCGCGGGTAGGTAGTACAAATACGAGTAAGCCGATAAATAGTTGTAGTCCAATTCCCCAGAAGATAACGTTCCAAGGAATGACCCGGCGATTTTCCGAACCTAGCCATGCAATGAAGCATATAGCTACGATTCCGATTAGAGATATTAAATTTAATAGAGGATTCATCTAAAGTCAAAAGTCTACTATTAATAGTCAATAGTTAGCCATTTTTATATTATCGTTATCGGGTTTAGATTAACTTAATTACGGATAAAATTCTGAAGTAGTGGGCAATTTTTAATTTTATCTGAATAACTTCATAAATTATGGTTTGTTGAGTTTAGTTTTTAGTTAAAATATTGACGTAAGTAAAATTTTATGATATTGATAAAGTAAACTATGGAAGCTTTTAGTCTAAATCCTCCCAAATGGACAGAATCAGCAGTTCATGCGTTTCAGTTCTGCTGTCCCAAATGTGGGGCAACTTCAATGGAAGCAACAGCAGTATGGATTAATAGGCGATCACCGGTGTATACAGAAAATCGTCGTCGCAAATGGCAAGAGTTTTATCACTGTGAATGTGGTTATATTTGGTGGGCTTGGAGTAGCGATCGGCCTCCTTCTAAGTATGCTCGTGAAAGTCAAGATATTGCTGAGGAGAATGAAGATGATTTGGATGGCCTAGATTTAGACTTAGACTAAATCTGGTTTCTGGTTTATACAGGAGCTTTATGAGCAAGGTAAGGCAGAATCCATAATTTTTTGGCTAGTATAACACCAATTGTCAAATTGAGCAACCACATCCCCATCAACAAAACCCAGTAGGGGGGAATGGTCATTCCCCCCTACTGCTACTATAAATTAAATGTCGGAAATATCTACACGCTCCTGGGTGATAATTGTCAAAAACAGACTTTGAATGTAATCACTTAACTATTACTGATAACTGATAACTGAAATGACAGTCTCGCCGAAGCATCACACTAATACATAGTCAGTGGTAATTGTTGATAATACTAGGTATGAAAAAAGAGTGTTACAAATAAATTCGATAATTGGACAATTGAAAAACAGAATTCAGCTATAAATACCCGATCTAGATTTATTTCCTACCTGCGACCTCAAACCTCAAACCTCAAACCTCAAACCTCAAACCTCAAACCTCAAACCTCAAACCTCAAACCTCAAACCTCAAACCTAGATATTTATTTGCAGCAAACATTTATCAAAATGGCATAATACCCGCTTACTTAACTGGTAAGAAAATAGTCATTACCTCCCCTTTTTGCGGACGTTGCCTAACAACTAATTTTCCACCTATTGCCTCAAATAAGTTTTTTGTTACTTTTAAATTCAAAGTCAAACTACCAGTTTCAGGTTGAAACATTAACAAAGGTCCGAGAGATTTAAAAGGAGTTTTTGTCGAACTTGTAAACGGTGAGTGACTTTTTGTTCCAGAGTCAGAATGAGATTCTAACTGTAACTTTAGTTGACTACCCGCCAACATTACTCCCACCTGAATATGACTACCTGAAGGTAAATTTCTAGAAAAATTTTCAATCAAATTACCTAATACTTGGTCAAGCATTGTTGGGTCACTCACAACAGTCGGCATTTTCGGAGGCAAAATCACATCTAATCTATGATTCCTTTGATTTGCTTGTTTTTGCCAAATTGGGACCCTATCTTGAAAAACTTTAGCTAGAGGAATAGTTGTTAAATTTAAGTGTTTATTTTTTTCCTTTGACCGTTGCTGAGTTTCTAATTCTACTGCTCTAAAAATTAAATTAAATCTGTCGATCTGAGCAGAACACTCAGTATCAATCATTTGGAGACGTTTTCTAATAATTTCTGGGGTTAAATTAGGACGTTTTAATAAAAGTCTTGTTAAAGTCCGAATTGTTGCTAAAGGCGTTCTGACTTCGTGAGCGATCGCCTGTAATAATTCTACATCTGGAGATTTAATAACTTCTAGAGATTTTAGTGAGATGCTTTCTTTTTTATTTCTATTTTTATCTGTAAGATTCACTTCCAGGATTTCATTTTTTTGTTCTTCCAGTGGCAAATTTTCTAATAACAAACGACTAAAATTCATCACTATTTTATAGTTAGGAGCAATTGGTGTAAACTGCTCTAATAAATTATCTAAAATAGTTAATCTATGAAAACATTGAGAAATCAAATTTTGAGATTTATCAGAGTCTGATGTCTCACAATAAGTAGGGAATAAAATTCTTTTTCTTAATACCATCCAACCTTGCCATACTATTTCTGGGTCAAAGGAAAATAGAAACGCAGGTTCACCTTTAGCATTTTTTCCCAATACCATAAGCAAGCTGAATTCAGTATTTAAAACTAAACAAAACTGCTCGTTAGTTAAGGGGTCTTTATTCCATAAAGGTAATATAGAAGTAGAAGCAGGTTGTGATTTTACTCCATCTGCTGCTGGCAATAATGGCAAAGTGTGTCGAGGGTTTACGGATAACCAGTCTAAACTTTTGCCAGTTTCAGTGGTAAATACTGATGTTGCAAAATGATCGGTAAGACTAGGATGATTTAATACTGGCGTCGGACCTGATAATACTAATCCTTGAGAAGATTTGACATCAGAAAATAATGAATAGGTATTAGAATATTCTAAACTACTTTTATATTCTGGTACTTTAGTAACTATTTGTTGTTGGAGCAGTTGATTAACAGCAGCGATCGCGCTGTACCACTCTTTCTCTGCTTTGGCATACAAATCTTGACAACGCTCCCTATTCACAGGCGGAGGATTTCCTCTGGCCATTTCTACCTGTGGGGTAGGTAAATTGTTATTTGACCTATCGACAGCAAAAAGGTCACTTAAAGTCGGTAATAAATAATTGTCCATTTTGTTTATAAGTTAAAATTCAAAAGAAAGAAAAATAAATAATTTTAATGTGTTAGCTGATGAACATTTGCTGCCCATACAAACAAAAGATACTTCGCTACAGTCAAAAGTCAAAACTAAGCCAAGTTTAATGATTGAGTCACTGTAATTTATTTAACTTTCACTTTTGCAAGAGGTATACAAGCGGTATAATTTTATATAGTTGTCCTACAGTGAGGGCCTTAACATATAGGGTATCGGTATCAATCCATTGAAGAGATTGGTAGAACCGAACTAAATCACCGCAATGTCCGATTCTCATTAAAGAAAGCTACTACCGCTACGCGGAAGTCAGAAAGTCAGTAGGAGCGATTAGCTAATCGCCCGTACAGAAGTCAGAAGTGTTGATTGGTAAGGCTTTTAGAATTTTTTCACTGGTCACTTATTTCAGCCATCCTGCACTAGGCTTTTTATCTTTGGTTAGTAGAGACTTTGGTTATCCTGGATAGTAATAGTGAGAATGTATATTTTTTCCCACACCTCCTACACCTCCCACACTTCCCACACTTCCCACACTTCCCACACCTCCCACACTCTGATTACTATGCACCACTACCGAGACTTTATATACAATGTCCCGACAAGTCTCCTGTACAATCTGTTTTAACCGATCAAATTGATTGATACCGTTCGTCTAATTACCAAAATCTCTAAATGCCTACATTACTAGCTGACACGAAAAATCTATTATCTGACCTCATCAGTCGCTATGGCTCTCAAGTAGATTATTTGGCCATTCGTCTAGAGGAATCGGAAGGAACTGACATTTTATTGCGGGGTAATAAAATAGAGACCCTGAGTGAGGGTCTTTCTATTGGTGGTCAAGTTCGAGCTTGCTATAAAGGAGGTTGGGGTTTTGCCAGTTTTAATCAACTTTCAACATTAAAAGATAGAGTTGAAGAGGCGATCGCTGCAGCTAAACTGATTGGAAAAGAAGAAACAATATTAGCTCCTATACCTATAGTTCAAGCTACTCATATTGTTCCGTTAATAGGTACAGATCCCAGACTCATTTCCTTAGCTTTTAAAAAAGACTTATGCGAACACTATGGCCAAGTTTTGCGGAGTGTTGACAGTCGCATTGCTACTGTATCTGTTCGTTATGGCGATAGTACCCAAAAAATTATTCTGGCCACTTCAGAAGGAACGATGCTAGAACAAGCTTGGTCAGATATGGAAATGCGTTTTGCTGCCACTGCTAGGGATGGGGAAACCGTACAAACTGGTAGGGAAACTACCGGGTCTCGAAAAGCTTATGAGGATTTGACTAACTTAGATGACCAGGTTCGGAGTGCTGCTGAGAGGGCGATTAATTCTCTAGCTTTACCGATAGTTAAGGGAAATAGTTACACTGTTGTCATTGACCCTATTCTCACAGGTTTGTTTGTTCACGAAGCATTTGGTCATCTATCGGAAGCAGATATGGCTTATGAAAACCCCGATCTATTGGAAGTAATGACTATAGGTCGGAAATTTGGTCCGGAAAATTTACAAATATTTGATGGTGCGACTGTACCCCCCTTACTTAATAAAGAAGAAGGAGAAGTGCATCGAGGTAGTTACATTTATGACGATGAGGGTACTCCGGCAACTACTACTCAGTTGATTAAAGATGGGGTATTAGTGGGGCGGTTGCATTCGCGAGAAACAGCCGGAAAGTTGGGAGAAACTCCTACTGGTAATGCGCGTTGTCTAGACTATCATTATCCGCCGTTGGTGCGAATGACTAATACTTGGATATCCCCTGGAAGGACGGCAGTTAAGGATTTATTTGCTGATATTAAACAAGGGGTTTATGCGCGTAACTGGTCAGGTGGAATGACGAATGGGGAGATGTTTACTTTTAGTGCTGGTGAAGCTTGGATGATTAGAAATGGAGAGTTGGCCGAACCTGTAAGAGATGTAACTCTTTCGGGAAATGTGTTTAGCACTTTGGCTGATATTGAGGCGATCGGTGATGATTTTTATTGGGATGAGTCTGGCGGTTGTGGCAAAGGTGGGCAAAATGGTATGCCTGTTGGTTGTGGCGGACCGAGTTTGCGAATTCGGAATGTTGTTGTTGGTGGAGATACTTCTGTAGATTAAGCTAAATAGGTTTTGCTGATTAACTGTCAAAGCCTTGATAGAATCGATTTGAGATTTTATAGCGCTGTGCGCAGGGAACAGGGAACATAAAACAGGCAATAGTGAGAATAAATTGCCGATAATACAAGGCTTTTAGCTCTAGGACACCTCCTGCAATTTGTAAAGCGTGCCAGCGCACATTGCTATA
>JASJEE010000213.1 GCA_030064835.1 Microcoleaceae cyanobacterium MO_207.B10
GGGGGATTCCCAAGGGGGACGGGAGGGGGATATGCGGGGGGAACTGGAAGTCCCCCTTCTCAAGGGGGATGCGCGGGGGATCATTGATGTACCTCACGCCTACTGAAAAACACTATATCCGGTTGTATTACAGCGCTTTTCAGGTAAATCAACCACACTAAAAAAATGATAACCCTGTAGGGACGTTGGATGCAACGTCCCTACTGTGGTCTACTGAAATGAAAACTGCATTAATTAACCACAATATAAAAAGATGAAAAAGATGGCATACTCCTCAAGAGTCATCTTCAGATGACTTACAGCGCTTTTCGCTCTTGATGAACCACCGGAGTCACAACCAAAACCTTGTAGGGACGTTGCATACAACGTCCCTACTGTCAATTACCACTCATTTTCTTTCTTTCCTTTTCAGAGAAAAGTTTGTCGATAAGTTTAACTCCTACAGCAGATTCACCATTAAAAACAGATCCAGTAATGAGTTTCTCAACCCGCTCTTGGATCTTTTCTTGTAAAAATCCGGGTAAAGGTACATATCCCACTTCTGAAGTTACAGCCTTGTTAGCAATATCTATTTGATAATCAACAAAAGCTTTCACAGCAGGAATATTTTCTAGGGCATTTTTATTAATATATAGAAATAATGGACGAGACAGAGGACTATAATTACCATTAGCTATAGTTTCAAGACTTGGTTCTATACATTGACCACTGCCATTATCAATAGCAATTAATGTTAAATTATCTTTATTTTTTTGATAGTAGCTAAAACCTAAAAAGCCCAAACTACCCCAATCAGATTCAATACCTTGAATAATTACATCATCATCTTCACTCGCCTGAAAATCTTTTCGGCTTTTGCCTTCCGCTCCAGTGACAGCATCAGTAAAATAATCATAAGTACCAGAATCAGTATCAGGAGCATAAAGACTCAAAGGTTCTTCCGGCAATTCATCACGAATTTGCTTCCAATTGCTAACTTTTTCAGCTTCACCATCATTAGGTTGCCAAATTGTTTTTAACTCTTCTAAAGTCAAACATTCTGCCCAATCATTGTAGCGGTTGGCAATCACAGAAATACCATCAAAAGCAATAGGAATTTCCACAAATTCTATTCCGTTTGCTCGACAAAGATCGATCTCAGACTTTTTAATTGGTCTCGAAGCATTTGCGATGTCTGTATCCCCAATACAAAACTTTTTCAGTCCAGCTCCAGAACTAGATATTCCCACAATTACCTGAACTTCAGGATTATCTGTCATAAAATTTTCAGCCATTGTGTCAGAGACAGGAAAAATGGTACTTGAACCATCAACCAGGACAAATGTTCTTTCTTCAGTTTCTTCTTCTGTTACTTCTGGAGATATTTCGGCAGTGGAGGTTATTTTCTCACCACTGCCACAAGCACTTACTATTAGAAGTAGACCTAATGCCAAAAAACGGAGAGATTGCTGGTTAAATCCTATTGCTAAATTCATAGAGTTTATAGTTATATTTTTTTCTCTGAATTTATATGATTTTACCACAAAAAGTATCTGACTGGATTAATCAGAAGGCTTTGGTTTCCGTTCTTTACTACTTTAAAGTCGGAGATTTTTTAGAGCAGTTATGGGAAATATAATTCCTAGTAATTTAAATTTTTGCTTAAGTCATAATGCTAAATTTATAGATTTGTGATATCTAAAAATATTAGCAATATGGAGTAACATCTTCCCCGCAAACATCTGCTAAATAACACATTGCTCTGAACCTCAAACCAATCAGTTCATCATAAACAGGGTTAAGTTTACACAGAGGAGGAATATGAAACAACAGATGACCAAAGAAACTGATGTCACGTTCAAAAGGACATTGAGTCGGGATTAGTTGGCAGAGAAATTTGGCTAATTTGGCATTGTCAATTTCTATGGAATCTAACCATTTTTTCAAATAGTTTAATGGTTGAAATTTAGGTAATGTATCAACACGAGCGTAGATAGAATCTAGCATAGCATTGAGAATGTTAATCATGTTCTGGGGTTTAATAAATACCCCTGTTGTTTTGACAAGATTTTCCATGGTTTCAAAAACTCTCTATTAGAGTTCTACAATGTATTGTTTGGGATTACCGGAAAGGCAATCTTTGAGTAGTAAGTTGTCAACTGCTTTGCTTGATTTAAAACTCAAAAGTCAATCCCAAAATTAACTTTTGATTTTCCAGTACAATCTAACCCCACAGTCTCCAATGGGGATTTTCTGCAGTTTTGGATGTTAATTTTCCAGTTAAATTTCATCCTAGACCCGAAAATGGAACAGGATTAAATCTAGGATAAATATTGAGGGCGAATCGTCGAAAATGGCACAAATAATTTTCTGATTCTCAGTAGCTCTAGTATCCCCTGAAAAATCTCAAATATAAAATTGTCAGAAGCAGTTGTTTTAGGAAACCTACTGCTTAGGTCTTTAGCTCAAATGTTGTTTTCAACATGAGAATAAATTTCATGGACATAACTAAGCACATTTCTGATCACAGGGGTTAGCTATATCTTTAAAAATCTCCACTTGAGAATGGACGATCGCTAGGCTTGTTTTGCCACATCTTTGATTTTGACGCCAATCCAGTTAATTGTCGCGTCTTTACAATTCAAAAGTATAAATAATTTATATTGATTTAATAATAAAAAATTATATTTTAGCCATTGACTAAAAGTAAATAATATGGTAATAAAAATTATTTTTAGTCAGGGTATGATAATTGTAGATATTCATAATTGCAAATAATACAATACTATTTCCAAATAGACCCCTTCGGTTCTAAGAAGAAAACTATGACCAAAACTCATCACCAATCATCCCCAGAGTTAAAACTTTTAACCACATTAGATACTGCCGATGGGGAAAAAGCCCCGCAGTCTCAGGGTATTTTTAGTATCTTTGCGGCATTCCCAGAATATGACCGTGGCAACAGACTTTATCAAATGGGCAGATTTGAGTCAGCCGTGGCCTATTATCAAAATGCAGTTAAAATTAAGCCAGATTGGGCTGTAGGTTGGTTAAAGTTGGCTCATACTTTTGATCAACTCCAAAGATATGACGAAGCAATAGAAGCTTATAAGCGATCGCTGTCTATTAAGCCCCACGATGACCATGGTTGGAACTGTTACGGAGTTGTATTATTAAAGTTAAAAAAGTATCAAGAGGCTATTACTTGCTTTGACAAAGGAATCCAAATCAAACCAGATAACTACGAACTTTGGTACAACAAAGGAGTAATTTTAGCAGAAAGAAAACAATATGAAGAGGCGATTAAATGTTATAAAAAAGCCCTAAAAATACAGCCAATGATCGGAGAGATTTGGTATTGTCAAGGACAAGCTTTACTAGGTTTAGAAAAATATACTGAAGCTGTAGCTGCTTTTGATTGTGCAGTGAAACTCCAACCTGATAATTATCATATTTGGTTAAATCGAGGATTAGCTTTAGTTAAAACACAACGTTATGGGGAAGCTGTGATTAGTTATGATCATGCAATTGAATTACAACCGGATAATTATCTGGCTTGGTTTAACTTAGGAATTGCTCAAACAAAAATACATAAATATCACGCAGCCGTGTCTGCTTTTAATAAGGTGATTAAATTAAATCCGGATGATTATGAAGCTTGGTTTTATAAAGGATTAGCTTTAAGAAATCATTGGAAAGAAGGAGGTGTTGCTTGTTTTGAGAAAGCAATTAATTATCAACCTAATTTACCGGAAATTTGGATTAGTAAGGGTTATACTTTACTAGATTTATTTAAGCATGAGGAAGCAGTAGTATCTTTTAATCAGGCAATTACAATTAATTCTAATTATCCAGAAGCTTGGTTGGGTAGAGGCAAAGCATTGAGTCAACAAGAAAAGTATCATGAGGCTCTCATTGCCTATGGGAATGCTATTACGATTCAGCCAGATTTTTTAGAAGCTTGGAATTGTCGAGGAGAAATATTAGAAAAAATACAGCAGTACGATCAGGCATTAGTAGCTTATGATAAAGTAATAGAAATGAGTGTTCATCAAGGAGTTTCTGTTGCTAAAGTAGGTTTACAAAGGGGTGCTGCTTTAGAAAAGTTACAGCGATATAGTGAGGCAATAGCAGCTTATGATTTGGTAATTGCCAAACAGCCAGATAGTTTTAATGCTTGGTTGAAGCGCGGATTAAGCTTAGAAAAAATGGCACGTTATGAAGATGCTGTTTTAAGTTATAATCAAGCCATTAGTATTTGGCCAAGTAATTATCAAGCCTGGTCTCAATTGGCTTTTATTTTGGATAAATTAGAGCAATATGAACAGGCGATCGCTGCCTATAACCAAATAGTTTCCTTAAGACCAGATAGCCATCAAATTTGGTTTAAGCGAGGATTGATTTTGGAAAAATTAGGATATGATCAAGAGGCTGTTAGTTCTTACAAGATTGCATTGGAAATTGAACCTAATTACGAAGAAGCAATTGAACGAAAAAATAAATTAAAAATCACTGGTTGATTAGAGATTATTAGTAATAACTGAAGTATAGATGTTTTGACAATTTTAACAAAGTTATTACTAATTTATAATTTAGAGCTAAATTTTAAATATTACAGCAAATTCCAGGTTAATCTGATACAGCCCACACAGTGAATATGTTTGACCGAATAATTAAGGTTTAAAGCCTTCTATTTCAAGAGAAACAAGAAAAAATTTTCCTTTTATTCAATCCTCTTACTTTTAGGGAGAGATAATTATCAATTATCAATTAATGAACTGTTCCCTGACTCCTCCCTACTCCCTAAAACCATAAATATATCTACTTCTGTACTTACAGCACTTTTTAGGATGGTGAGGTACAGTTGAAGACTAATCTATCTTCAGCTATTTATTAAAGTGATAAAATTTTGTACCTCACTAACTCCGAAACTGCTGTAATAATTAATAATTACCTATTCTTATCAAAAAGAGGATTGGGTAAAATGATTTTTTTCTTTTTTATCTATCAATGGAGAGGTTTTCTACCTTAATTTTTCGGTAAAAGCAAAAGCATCAGCTAACTTTAACTATTTAGGTTCCTTTTTATTGCTGTTTGCGTAGCATCTTGCAGGGAAGGGCTGACCACTAATACCAAATTGATAAATGTTTGCTACAAATCTTATCAATCTTGGGTTTTGGGTGTGGGGTTTTGGGTGTGGTGAAATCATCGGAAAAACAAAGAAAAAGGCTGGTTATCAAAGGGATAAACTCGAAAAACTTGATTAATTAGTTAATAGTTGAAGTTTGCTCAAGCATCACATTCTTTTTGAAAATTTGTATAATAGCTGTTTGCGCAGCATTCCCAAGGAAATGCTAGCTAAATTAGCATCTATGAAAGACTATTTTTGAGTTAAGTAGACCACACAATCTTTGGCATAATCAAAATAGTTCAGGAGAGAAGAATGATTTGATTATCGAATAATTATTTAGTTACATGAAACTTTGGTACCAAGGTTGTGGCATATGACTTTGTAGTTAACTCATCTGAAAAGACTACAGCAATCCTATTTAAGTTGCAATATTTCAGTACAAGTTAGAAGTCAGAATTATAATTTTAACTCAAATTAACTATTATAAAATTATCACAACCAATTTAGGAGTTCTATATATAAAAATAACTATTTCCTGGGGAATTCTGCGCCAAAAAATAGGTCGAGGTTTAGCTTTCAGGTATGATGAAAATAAAACAACTCCTAAGATTAAAAATTTAGCTTTGATTAATATAGCAATCCTAAATCGGTTGTAATATTTTACTGTAGGGGTATAGTTAGGAAATCCCATTTTTGCTAAAGTTTGGATACCCAACCCCTACAGTTTTTTCTCACAAATTATTTAAGATTGCTATACTTTCAATTATCCCTGAGAGATTGTTTGTAAAAGAAATATAGCAAATTCCAAGTATATGAAGTACAAATATTAATATTCAAACTTCTCTAGTGCGGACATCTTTCCCGCACGCAATAGGTGTACCTCACCAAGGTGGAATCTCCTGTATAAAAATGAGAGAGGAAACAGGGAACAGGGAATAGGGAACAGGGAATAGGGAGGAAGAAATCAAGAAAAGTATTTCTCACTTAAAAATCTAGGAATATATTTACCTCAAATCTCTCTATATACCCGATTTTAATCCTTTGAATTCTGACAACTTTAGGATTTTAGTAACTATTCGTTCTCTTAATACTTAATTTTACAAACAGCCTCTCAATAATATCAAAAACTAATGCTACTTCTAACTAACAATCAGTTAATAGCGGATGACTAATAGCTGACAGCTACTTGCGCAGCATTCCGCATAAAATTATTACATATAAACAAACTTAAAAGTCATAAATTTTATCTATAATCTGATGTTGAGAGAATTTATAGTATATGCTTGCCCAGTCGGTAAACTGAACAATCAACTAGAAGAATACTTTACCACTACTCGTACCGAATGTGGTGAAAATGCTGCCCATCAATATATGCCTCATTGTACTTTAACAGGTTTTTTTCACGATGAATTAACCGCCCTTCCAATTTATATTAAAGCTCTCGATAATGCTTTACAAAATTCTCTACTCACTTGCCCAAAGTCACCAATAGTTGTGGTAGATATGGAGTTAAAAGAAGATTTTCATTATCTCAAATTAGAATCAGCTTGGCTCCAAAAACTGATTGCTAACTTTGCTAATATTGCTGACTCACCTACTCGTACTGATAAGTTACGCCTCAAAAATAATTTACATCTCAGCCTTGCCTACAAATTTCCATCAAAAAAACAACAAACCCTAGCAAAAATAGCAAAAAAAAATATTAACCCCCAAGCAGAAGTATCATGGGAATTACGATTTTATGAATATCATCCAGATAAATCTTGGACTTGTCATCAATCTTGGGAGCTTTAATCAAAAATGAACCAAATAACCACCAATATATCCAACCTTTTCCTAAAAATTCCTGGGCAAGCTTATTTATTATTATCAGTCATTATTTTCGGTGCTTCTAACTCCATTACAAAACAATTAACAGAAATTGGTGCAACCAAATTTCCTGGGGAAAATCCCATTTCATTTTGTAATGTCTTATTTGTCGGAAATATCTGTGCTTTATTAATTTTAATTATTATCTATAGAAAACAGCTAAATCTGCCTTTTTTTCAAAAGTTTTCTAGCCAAGATTGGGCTAATATGTTAACCGTAGCATTTCTAGCTGGAGCTTTATCTCCTGCTGCTACATTTGAGGCGCTTTCTCACACAATGGTTAACAATGTTATCTTAATCGGACGTATTGAACCTCCCTTAACTTTAGCATTAGCTATTTTATTATTAGGAGAAAGAGTGAATAGCTGGAAAATTACTGGAGCAGTTATTTCATTTCTAGGAGTTATTTTAATTATTGTATTGCAAAATTTTGGAGATAATTCTGCTAATTCCACAAATATGATAGCTATCGGTTCAGGAGAAATTTTAGCAGCGATCGGCGCAGTTACTACTGCAATTTCTAATACTATTAGCAAAGCACGTCTGCACCGAATTCCAGTAGGATTATTTAATATTGTTCGTAATGGTTTCGGCAGTATTATCTTCTTTGTTGCTGCACTTTATTTTTATGGGAGCAATCACTTTATGGAATTATGGTCTCCTTTTTTATGGCAATGGATGTTAGTTTATAGTGCAGTTATTGTAGTTATCGGTCAAATTTTCTGGCTGAAAGGATTAAGCAAAACTAGCAGTTCAAATGCTTCTATTGCTAGTGCTTTTAATCCTATTGCTGGAGTTTTAGCAGCTTATTTAATTTTAGGAGAAAAACCTACTGTTGCTCATTATATTGGTGGTTGTGTTATTTTAGTTGGAATTATATTGAGTCAAGTAGGAAATAATCGTGAAAGTGCTAGTAATGAATTTCTCGAAAAAGTTCATCCTCAACAAAGAGAAATAGGTATAGGATTCAAAGGTTTTTAACCTCACAGATGATTTTGGAAAAAGAGATGCAAAAGAAAAAATAAGGAAATTAAGGGAAAATAGGAAAGGTCTAAATCAAGAAATCAGGAGTGTTTTTCCAGCTTTCCCCCGATTAAACTCTTAAGATGAAATTATAGAAATTTATCCTATGTATTGAAGAGAAAAAATTATCTTATGCAAAAATACTAAATGGATTATATAACCCATTACCGAAAAATTCTGGTCTAAAGCCTCCTATTTTAAGGGGATAAAAAGAGAAAATATTCCAAATTTCAAGCCTCTTTATTGCAGAGGTACTGTTAGCGCAGCTCCTCCACCAGGAGGCTAACTATTAACTGATAACTGATAACTGAAATAACCAATTATAGCCCTTGTCACTTAGGTAGATAACAAAATCCAAGCGTGGAATGAGTAGTCAGTAGCAGGAATTAGGCGATATTTTTACTTAAATTTTCTCTCTTATATTATGTAGTCTACTTTTATGAAAACTGCTATAGCAATCCGCCCATAGGTTGCGGGTAATTAAAAAGTAAATAAAAAAGTTGAAACTCCCAAATGTTGCCTGTTCCCTGTTCCCAAAAAAGTAGTAATACCAATTTAAAATAAGAATTTTACAAATAGTTGAGTGTAGGGGTTGGGTTTTGGGGGTTAGGGGTTGGGTAAAAAAAGCTAATTTACAACATATTACTTACTCTAAACAGTTTCAATTTTCTTAAAGCCACAATTATTACTTAATAATTGAAATGTTCTATATTCATAGCATTGTTTGAGCAAAATGGTATAAGATTTTGGCCACGAATAAAATAGGATTGCTATCTAAAATCAAAGCAGCCCAATAATCAGGATTACCACCTTGATAATTATTGTTAATTTAATGAGATTTGTGCTTTTCTTAAAGCTTGTGATATTGTCACATTACCAAATTTTAATTGACCGTAAAATTCCTGCATTAATTTTTGAGTCGCTTCATCATTAACTCGCCATAAACTAGCCAAATTTGCCAAAGCACTAGCTTGTTGAATCATATAATCAAAACCTAATATTTATTCCCAATTTCCCAATTTCCTAATATTCCACTTACTCCAGTTTGATAAGCACTTAAAACCACTAAATCTAGATTGTTTAAATTCCAACTTTTCACATCTTGTAAAGTTATGCGATCGCCATCCCCTAATACAAAATAAAAGTATCTTCCAATTTACCTAACCTAAAACCTAAAACCTAAAACCTAAAACCTAAAACCTAAAACCTAAAACCTAAAACCTAGAATTTATTTATAGCAAACATTTATCAAATTGGAATAAAAGCATTACCCAAGATTTTTTTAGTTTCAGGAAATAAACTTGCTACGGAATTAATTTCCGTTGCAGCAAAAGCTAAAGCATCAAAACTAAACTTTTGATTTCCTACCTCAAAATTATAATTTTCTTCACTCAAACCTCCTGCTAATATCCGTACTTCTACATTTGATTTTTCCTTATCCATCTTTAGACCATCCTGACAAGTCAACCTACACAAAGCAGTTTATATAAACGTCAATTAAAAAATAAAAATATATTAACTACTATTTTGCTATACGCAATAATACATGGTCAAAGCTTTGTCAAAATTGAGCTTCATCTCATTTTGTAATAAAAAATGTAATATAGCATTCCTATTTTTGATTTGTTACAAATAATTTAGGATTGCTACATAGCAACAATAGTGAGGTACAAAATTCCTTTGTTTTAGGGAGTAGAGAGTAGGGAGTAGGGAGTAGGGAGTAGGGAGTAGGGAAGATGGGAGAATAGGGAGGAGAAAATCAGAAAAACAACTGTACCTCACAGCTTGAGAAACACTATATGCTGAAAATTTGAGGTAAGTGAATTACACATCTAGAGCAACAAAAAGCTTTAGATATTACTAACACTAATGATGGCTGTATAGCCTCTACCTCATAAACCTGCCATATTCATACTAAATTTCAGCAATTAACAATTAATAATTAATAATGACCCCTGATTAAAATCAGGGGATTTGCTAAAAGGAAAATTTGTAATTTTATCCCCTTAAAAGGGGGAGACTAATAAAGCTGAATTGTTGAATTAATAATTATTAACCATCGGCTCTTAACTATTAATTATTAATTATTCGGTAATCCAGTAATTAACAATAACAAGGAAAGCTAGCCCTGAGAAAAAAACGCCTAAATCCGATGAACTATAGCAATCAATGCCAAAATTTCATCAAAATTGTAGACTGAAATCACCAGTAAAAAAAGACTATCCTAACTTCCAAAAGTTTAGTCGTTCAGTAAAATCTAAACCCACTGGCGATCAACTATTTCCACATTAAAAATACTCATACTAAAATCAATTATTCTGAAAATCCCACATCGCCATATTTAACTCACTGTCAGGAGCATTTAAATCAAAATACTCTCCATTCTTCAGGTATATTAACTACTTAAAATCAACTCCGCTACTCTTAAATCTACAGGAGTAGTCACTTTAATATTAGTCTCTTCCCCTAGCACAATTGTTACAGGTAAACCACATTTTTCAAACAAAGCAGCATCATCCGTAACTTCCCAACCTAACTGCCGTCCTTTTTCGTGACACTCCTTCAATAACCTTACCTCAAAACCCTGTGGTGTTTGAGCCGCCCATAACTGACTACGGTCCGGCGTATCCTCAACTATACCAGATGGACTAACAACCTTAATTGTGTCCTTAACTCGCACAGCAGCAATTAAACCGGGACACCTGAGAATCTCCTCTGCACACCGATCCAGTAGTTCAGAACTAGCCAAACACCTTGCCCCATCATGAATTAACACCCGTTCTGCTTCAGGAGGTAAAGCCTGTAAACCATTGTAAACAGACTCCTGACGAGTTGCACCCCCCTGAATTAATTCAATAGGTTTATTTCTTGACAGATTAGATAAAATTTCCCGAAAATCATCGAAATCTCCAGGCTGCCCCACAATACCAACCCAAGTGATATACTTAGATGTCATCGCAGCTTCTAGAGTCCAACTTAGTAAAGACTTACCTAGTAGAGTCAGCAAAAGCTTGTTGCGTGGGCTACCCATACGTCGCCCCATACCAGCAGCAGGAATCAATAGATACATTTTGTATTTCAGGTTTCTAATGAATAACGAAATCTAGGTATATACTCTCTTAAAATTGAACTGATACATAAACTAAATCCCTTAAAAATGAGAATACTGGCCCTTGTCCCTGGTGGAATTGGCGACCAAATTTTATTCTTTCCCACTCTGGATGACCTCAAACAATCTTATCCAGAATCTCAGATTGACGTAATCGTAGAACCTCGCTCAAAGGGTGCATACCGAGTCTGTAAGTCTGTGCGGGACGTCCTCACTTATGACTTTAAAGATGCTAATAGCCTCGCAGACTGGGGAAATCTTTTGGGTATTATGCGCGATCGCGAATACGAAGTAGTAATTTCCCTTGGACAACGTTGGACTGTTGGCTTATTACTATGGTTAACAGGAATTCCTAAACGAGTAGGTTATGCAGGTAATGGGGCAATTTTTCTGACTAACCCCATACCTCTAAAGACTGAGCAATATGCCGCTCAAATGTACCATGACCTACTACAAGGAGTGGACATTTCAACTCCATTCAAAGGAATATCAATCAATGTGCCCAAAGCTGATATTGAATGGGCCGAAGCTGAACAGCAACGGTTAGGAGTTTCTGAAAGTGGGTATATTTTGATTCATGGTGGTTCAAGTATACTGGCTCAAACTAAAGGTATTGAAAAAATTTATCCTGCGACCAACTGGCAGCAAATTATTACAGAACTGCAACAGAAGCAGCCTAATTTGCCAGTAGTTCTTGTCAAAGGTCCTGAAGATGGAGCTTGGGTCAGCGAAATCACCGAATTTTATCCAGATGTCAAAATAGTAATGCCTGGCGATGTGGGTAAATTAGCAGCAATGATTGCTGCTGCCAATTTAATGTTATGTACTGATAGTGCCCCAATGCACTTAGCAGTAGCAGTTGGGACATATACGATTGCTCTTTTTGGTCCAACCGAACCAGAAAAATTATTACCCAAGAGCGATCGAGTTATTGGCATAAAATCTCCCACAGGTAAAATGGCTGATATCTCACCTCAAGAAATCTTAAAGAAAATCTGGGGTGGAGATGGTTAAAATGCCATTATAGGTAGTATCTATGTATCAATCCCTATTGTGGGATTGATACAAAAAATTCTTCCTCCAAATCATATCCCAATATCTGAGACATAGACATCAGCCTAGATTTGCTGGGAATACCTTGTTGATGTAACCAATCTCTCAAAACAAAGATTTTGTGCATCAGAAATATTTCTAAAGCTTCTGGGTTATACTGAATTCCTTCTGTGCGATGGAATTGGTGGGGTACTAGCATAGCAGTATAACGAGCAAGCTCACCCCCCTTCCAGTCCAGCAAAAATGGTAACCAGGGATAACGAGAGTCTAGACGGATAAACCATAAGCGCACTTCTGGGATTTCTGAAAGTTCCCGTGGGTCTTCGGCGTCCCGGTTGTAATCAATCTCAAAATTGAGCTGCTGTTCAGAAGAGGCAATTTTTCCTTCTTGGAGTAGTTGAGAAATTAAATTCTCAACTGGATATAAATTTAAGTTATTTAAGTGTTCCGTATTCAGAGCAACTTTAATAGTCATTCTACCTGTAGATATTAACTTATTATAACTATATAATAATTCAGAAATTATTCTTAATATTTTTGACAATTTTACAGGAAAATTCTCGTCTAAAGCCTCCCATTTTAAGAGGATAAAAAATAGAGAATATGCCAAATTTCAAGTATCCTTATTGGAGAGGTACTGATAACTGAAATGACAAGCTTTATCCAAATATTTTAGATAAAGATTATTGCTAGTTTTAGATTGGCTTTGCATGAACAAACAATATTATCAAAAAAGAGCATAAAATTTTTTCTATATAGCGCTGTGCGCAGGGAACAGGGAACAGAAAACAGGCAATAGTGAGAATAAATTGCCGATAATATAATGCTTTTAGCTCTTGGGCACCTCCTGCAATTTGTAAAGCGTGCCAGCGCACATTGCTATAAATTATCTTTAAAATCACCATAAAAACTTGATAATTATAATCAAAAGAAGTTAGCGATCGCTCAAATAAAACTAAAATTATAATTAGCTTTGTGAAAATTAATCCCTAATCATAGTCAACTCTGATTTAACAAAAATTCGGCTACTGAGAAAGCATTTATCAAGTAAATATTAACGTAAAAACCTTCCTATTTTCTTGGTTACAGCACACCTTAAATTAGCGAAGATTAGAGTTATATGCCCGCATAAACAATCCTCCAAAGTCTTAAAAGGCTTTGATTTTTGTTAATAAACGGTTTCTTAGAGATTGTTTGTCAAAGAAATATCAAAATGAGATAGTTCATTAATTGATAATTGATAATTACCTCTGGTTAAAACCATAAGATTGAATATCAGGAAATATTATTTCTTTTTTTTCCCTTAAAAGGGTCGGCTTTCAACCAAAATTATTTAATAATTAATAATTAATAATTAATAATTCGGTAAAAGGAAACAGGGAATAGGGAGGAAGAAATCAATATAACTATTTTTCACTTAAAAATCTAGGAATATATTTACCTAAAATCTATATATATATCGGATTTTAATCCTTTAAAGTATGACCACTTTGTGATTTTAGGGCGTTGCTGATGCGTGGGTATGATTTGTATTTTTTGGTAATTGCGCTCACTATTGAATAACAAATATTTGGGATTGTTCAATATTTTATTTTCATACCTTGATTCAGCAACGC
>JASJEE010000214.1 GCA_030064835.1 Microcoleaceae cyanobacterium MO_207.B10
TTTGCTACAAATGAATAGGGGATTTTTTAGGAGTCAGGAGTCGTAGGGGAATTCCTTTAATACCATGTTTTAGGTCGGAAATAATCTTTTTTATCAAAGGTACATCTTATTAAAAGTCTTTTTATCGCCCTTACCATTCGTAACATTCTTTTTTTTAATTGGTATCAGAAGTAAGAATTAATAAGAGTTTTTATTTGAACAAAACACACAATAATAAGCTGTTTAAATGCAGAACAGCTCATTAAATATAAAAATTAATCATAATCTGTCGCCACTAGGACTTACCCATGAACGCTAATTGTAGTGGACTGTTTCATCTTAAATGTTGCAATAGATTTTAAATTATGGGTTGATTAATCTCCCCCCTCTTCCCCCTCTTCCCACACCTCCCACCCACACTTTTTTAATGCACTACTTTAGCTGAAACAGTCCAGTAGTGGATTGTTTCGTCTAAAAATGTGCATTAGAAAATGGGGGGGTGGGGGATTGAAATGACCGTGTGACAAGGCGATTATCAAAAAGCCTAATGCACTATTTAAGGTGAAACAGTCCAGTAGGGTGTGTTAGCGCCAGCGTAACGCACCAATACTCTATATATAGTGCCTTTCCGTAAGTCCTGGCCACCTATAATTTTATATTTGTAAATTAAGTCAACCTACTAGAACAAACACAAGTATTTGTAGCAAATATTTATCAATTTGATATTCCTTCTAACTACTGTAGCGGCATTTTGCTCCGCAACATATAAAGCGTTTGCGGTAGCATTCCGATAGGAAAGCTTTGCGTTAGCAAATGGCTATTCGCCTCTACTGACTACGGTTGCCTCAACCTTATAACTTTATTATTAATTATCTACTTAACTTAATTAGTCGTGCAAAATAAATTTCCGAGTTTAGAGAGGGAACAGGGAACAGGGAATAGGGAATAGGGAAAAAGAATTGATAATTTATGGATAAGATTGGAGATATATAATAAAATGTGTCATTGATTTGGCATAAGCACTAATGTGTAATTAATTTTGTGTACCTGCTTACTGATTACTATTAACTGATAACTGATAACTGTTAACTGTTAACTGAAATGACCACCTAAACCTTTTCTAATTTCATACTTAAATCTAACCAAGTTGACCTAGTAATAGGAGCGCTAGTAGAAATATAATCAACTCCTGTTTCCGCTACATTCCTAATAGTTTCTAAAGTAATATTTCCCGAAGCTTCGATTTTAATTCGACTGTTATTTTGACGAATCATTTTAACCGCTTCCTGCATAACTGCACCTGACATATTATCAAGCATAATAATATCTGCTTGATGCTCCAACGCTGTTTCTACTTCTGCTAATGTTTCTGTTTCTACTTCAATAGTTAAAGGATAAGGTATCATTTCTCTAACCTTAGCGATCGCTTCTCCAATTCCTCCCGCCGCTGCAATATGATTATCTTTAATCATTACCGCATCATCGAGACCCATTCGATGATTTTTTGCCCCACCAACTTGAGTCGCATATTTTTCTAATATTCTAAGTCCTGGAGTGGTTTTGCGAGTATCAACCAGTTGCACTGGTAAGTCAGAAATTTTTTCTGCATATTTGTGGGTCATCGTTGCTATCCCACTCAGACGCATCCCAATATTCAGGGCCACCCTCTCTCCAGTGAGTAAAGTATCTAAAGGCCCATCTAATTTAGCAATGACCGTTCCCTTGTTGCACCATTCTCCCTCAGTCACAGTGGGTAAAAAATTTACCCTTTCGTCTAAAATTTGAAATACCCTAGCTGCTATGGGTAATCCGGCAATGACCCCTGGCTCTTTCACTAACCAATGACCCACACCAGAAATTACCTCATCTCCTGCAAATAGGCCCGCAGTTGTGCGATCGCCCCGGCCAATATCTTCTAGCAACCATTCTTTTAACAATTTGTCCAATATTATCTTTGGTGGTAAAGTCGCTTTCATAATTTTCTATAACTTGAGAATTTCACTTCTGACTTCTGACCTCAAACTTCTGACTTCAGCTATACCTCCCACACTCCCGTAGGGACATTGCATACAACGTCTCTACTGCTCCACCCAATCAGATGTAGCAAAATTTTTGAGATTTGGTATTAATCTTTTCATCCCTATTTATCCTGACTCCTACCTTCCACAAAAAAAGTGATTCAGTTAACCTATTTATACTATTTTTTTGCCTCTGCCGAGGATTAACATCATTACAGCCAAAAACAAAGGCTTTCTCGTATCGTTGAGAAAGCCTTTGTTTATATTTAACCTGGCACCGTGCTATTTTACCGGGCAGCTACCCACCAAGTATCTTCGCCACCGTAGCGTTTAACAACCGAGTTCGGGATGGATCGGAGTGGTTCCACTACGTCATAGACACCAGGAAAAGCTGATAATTAATTATATTAACTATATAACCTTAACCGCTTGTTTCGGGCTTCAGGTGTTTTCTTTTCCTTACATTTATTACTATATACACCTTATCTAGAGATGTCAACCCCCTAAACAAATTTTTTTTCAGTCTCAAAAAGTCAGCTCAAATCGTCCTTTTTTGATGGGCCTTAGATTTGGCTTGACTGAATTTTTCCTTCCTTCTCAAACCACTGAACCACCTGTTGTACAGTTAAAGCCTCAACTGGAACATTAACTTCTTGGGCAATTTGCTTTAAAGGGCGTAAAGAAGACATAACTAATCTAGTAAAAAAATTCTCAAAGCTAGCATCTACATCTAACTGTTGCTGAATACTCTCATCCTTTGCAATCCAAGCTTTTACCTGTTCCGGAGATATATCTTCTGTGGCCAAACCCTTTTCCTCTCCTATTTGTCTGAGACACCTCAAAGCATAAATGGCCAATCGCGTTGAAAACTTTTGCTTAGAAGTTAACAGAGCCATATCAACTTGAGCTGATTCTTCTGCCGTTAAAAATTCCATAGATAGTTGCATATCAGCTTTTGATTTTATATTTCTTTTTAATTTGCCTAAAAAATTCGTCTTTAAGAGTTTTGATTTATTTTAAGTATTTACTTTTGACCGAGGCGGGTAATTAAATAACCGCAACGATGTTCCCCATTAACAATCCAGTGGGTTCTCTCCACAGTACAATCAGGCAGTACAGCACCAAACATCTCTAATTCATGGCCACAAACAGTGGGGAAAGATTCGGCCACACTAGAAATAGCACAGTTATGTTCCATCAATATATAACGTTCAATGGCAAGTACAGACTCTTCTGTTTTTTCTGAGGTAAAAGTCTGATCACTTTTAACTTTTGAATTTTGATTTTTAACTTGCTCATAAGGATACCACTCGGCCATATAACCCTCAGCCTTGCGGAGTTCCACTAAATGGGCAACCCGCTCCCGGACTGAACCAGTTCCCAGTAGCTGACGGTAGTGCATTGCCTTACGCTGCCATTGTTTGTGTAGCACTTGGCTGAGTTGTTCATGTCCCATAGTTTCTGCCAAAGTATCAAGGAAAGAAACAGCGAACTCATCATAATTGTGAGGAAACCGCTCGCGGCCCTGAGTTGTTAGTTCATAAATATGCTGTGGCCTTCCCATACCAGTCTGTACGGATTTGTATGTAATTAGTCCTTCTGCTTCCAAATCTTTTAAATGACGACGAATACCTTGGGGACTAATTGCCAATGACTGTGACAACTCCAAAGCGGTAGCTTGAGTTCGCTTCATTATATATTGTAAGATTTCGTGTTTGGTCGAATTTTGCTGAGTAGCTTCCATGATCGAAAAAAAAATATTTGAACTGGACTTTGACAATTTCATTATTGTTAATGTAACCTAAAATAGACTAAAGCAACATATAAGTTGTTTAAATGGCCATCAAAAGCCTTCTCATTACTAAATTAAGTAAATATAACTAGGAAAATCTCAAATACAATGACTGCTAAAGTTACAACCTTAGTTAATCAACCCTATAAATATGGTTTTGTTACCGACATAGAATCAGAAACCATTCCTCGCGGACTAAGTGAAGATGTGGTGCGTCTGATATCTGCTAAAAAGAACGAACCAGAATTTATGCTTAACTTCCGCCTCAAAGCATATCAGAAGTGGCTGCAAATGAAAGAACCAGCCTGGGCTCAGGTTGACTATCCAAAAATAGATTACCAAAATATTGTCTATTATTCAGCCCCAAAAACTCAAGACAAGAAAAAAAGCCTAGACGAAGTAGACCCCACTCTGTTAGAAACTTTTGAGAAACTTGGCATTCCACTTTCAGAACAAAAGCGTTTGAGTAACGTTGCTGTTGATGCTGTATTTGATAGCGTCTCGGTTGCCACTACTTTTAAAGAAAAACTAGCCGAAGAAGGTGTTATTTTCTGTTCCATTTCCGAAGCAGTTCACGAACATCCTGAATTAGTGGAAAAATACCTTGGTAGTGTTGTACCAGTCGGGGATAATTTCTTTGCAGCTCTCAATTCTGCTGTATTTAGCGATGGGTCGTTTGTGTTTATCCCTAAAGGTGTAAAATGCCCAATGGACTTATCTACCTACTTCCGAATTAATAACGGAGATGCAGGTCAGTTTGAGCGGACTCTCATTGTAGCGGAAGAAGCAAGTTCTGTCACTTATCTCGAAGGTTGCACTGCTCCAATGTTTGATACTAACCAACTTCACGCTGCTGTAGTAGAACTTGTTGCTCTGGATAACGCCGATATTAAATATTCGACTGTGCAAAACTGGTTTGCTGGCGATGAAAATGGTAAAGGTGGTATCTATAATTTTGTGACTAAGCGTGGTTTGTGCAAAGGGGTAAATTCTAAAATTTCCTGGACTCAAGTAGAAACAGGTTCTGCTATTACCTGGAAATATCCTAGTTGTCTTTTAGTGGGAGACAACTCAGTGGGAGAATTTTATTCTGTTGCTCTGACTAATAATAAGCAACAAGCAGACACTGGTACAAAAATGGTACATATTGGTAAAAACACCCGCAGTACAATTATTTCTAAAGGTATTTCTGCTGGCAACTCTGCTAATAGTTACCGTGGTTTGGTGAAAATGGGACCTAATGCTAAAGGAGCGCGGAACTATTCTCAATGTGATTCGATGTTAATCGGCGATCGCGCCCAAGCAAATACTTTTCCCTATATTCAGGTAGATAATAATACTGCTAAAGTTGAGCATGAAGCTTCTACTTCAAAAATAGGAGAAGACCAACTTTTCTTTTTTGCTCAACGAGGTATTTCTGCAGAGGATGCAGTTTCTATGATTATTAGTGGTTTTTGTAAGGATGTGTTTAATGAGTTGCCTATGGAATTTGCTGTAGAAGCTGATAAATTATTGAGCTTGAAGTTAGAAGGAACGGTTGGATAATGGATAATTGATAATGGATAATTGATAATTAAGAGGTGATTTGTAAACTGAGTTGAAACTCATTTCTACTTGGGTTTGCGGAAAATTACTCCTTAGGAGCTTAAATAGTCTTAAACTGTAAAGCATTTATTCTCTTTAATATTTACTTTATAAATCAGCTCTAATAATTATTAATGGATAATTAATAATTATGAAAAATAATGTAGTTAAAGAAAAATAATTTGCATTTGCACTACGAATTGTTAAATTGTCAAAACATCTTAATCAAGAGAAGCAGGAGTATGTTTTATCAAAGCAATTACTTCGCAGCGGTACAGCAATTGGGGCTTTGGTGCGTGAAGCTGAACACGCTGAAAGTCGTGCCGACTTTGTACATAAAATGGCTATTGCTTTGAAGGAGGTCAATGAAACTCTATATTGGTTAGAGCTATTACATCAAGCAAATTAAATTGATGTAACAGGATTTAACTAAATTAATCAAGACTGTATAGAACTCTTAAAACTCCTGACATCTATTGTCAAATCTGCCAAATCAAATAATTATTAAATAATTATTAATTGTTCATTATTAATTATTAATTGCTAATCATCCATTTCAGAACTGTTGAGAGGTAAACATGATTAAAGAAAATAGCGAAGTTATACTATCTGTTAAAAATTTAACGGCAAATGTAGAAGGGAAACAAATTCTCAAGGGCTTAAATTTGGAAATAAAAGCTGGAGAAATTCATGCTATTATGGGTCCGAATGGTTCCGGCAAAAGTACCTTTTCTAAAGTATTGGCTGGTCATCCAGCTTATGAAGTTACTGGCGGAGAAGTAACTTTTATGGGGAAAAAATTATTGGAAATGGAGCCAGAAGAACGGTCTTTGAATGGTGTATTTTTGGCATTTCAATATCCTCTAGAAATTCCTGGAGTTAGCAACTTAGACTTTTTGCGATTGGCTTACAATACAAAACAAAAACATCAAGGATTGGCAGAATTAGATGCTTTTGATTTTGACGATTTAGTACAGGAAAAACTAGATGTTGTCAAGATGAGACCAGAGTTTTTAGACCGGAGTGTAAATGAAGGTTTCTCTGGTGGGGAAAAAAAGCGGAATGAAATATTACAAATGGCATTGTTAGAGCCAAAATTAGCAATTTTAGATGAGACAGATTCGGGATTAGATATTGATGCTCTAAAAATTGTCGCTAATGGGGTAAATCAATTAGCAAATGAGTCAAACTCAATGTTAGTAATTACTCACTATCAACGTTTGTTAAATTATATTGTGCCTGATTTTGTTCATGTGATGGAAAGTGGTCGGATTATTAAGACGGGCACCAAAGAATTAGCATTAGAACTTGAAGACAAGGGTTATGATGAATTGATAGAAACTGCAAAGGTGGGGGTATAATATAATATGCAAGTTTCCGTAAAACTAGAAGTATCTTATTTGGATAAACTGTTGGGAGAAGCTTGTAAGGGAGTTTCTCCAAGTGTACCACCAGAGTTTCCCTTAGAAATAAAGATGGCAGCTTGGTTGCAGCAGGTGCGCGATCGCGCTGCGACATCGGTGCGTGAGTTGAGTATCCCGACTAAGCGAGATGAAGAATGGCGGTTTACTGACTTATCCCCGATGCTAAAGGTGGATTTTCAAGCCCCTGCTCCTGTAGACTTAGATGCTTTAAATATTGCTCCGTTTATTTTGCCAGAGACTACAGATAGTCGGTTGGTATTTGTGAATGGGGTATTTGCACCTAATTTGTCATCGGTTTCGGGTTTGAGAAATCAAGTTTTTGTGGGCAACTTGGGGCAGCTACCTCTTCAATATCAGGAGCGCATCGGACATTATTTGGGAAAACAACCAGGTAACCAAGAAGTATTTACGGCTCTGAATACTGCTGGTTTAACTGATGCAGCAGTGGTTTGGTTGCCGAAAAATCAGGTTGTCGAAAAACCAATACATCTATTATTTATTGCGACTCAGACAGAAGTTCCGATTTTGACTCAACGTCGTTGTTTGGTAGTAGCTGAAACTGGAAGTAGCGCTAATATAGTCGAACATTGCGTGACTGCAGAAATCGGTTGTCCAGAATCACCCACTTCTCATCCCTATCTGACAAATACTGTGACAGAAATTTGGGTTGAGGAAAATGCAGCAATTAATCATACCCGCGTCCAACGAGATGGGGGGGCAGCATTTCATGTTGGTAAGACAGCGATCGCTCAAGCTAAAAATAGTCGCTATACCTGTCATGCTATCCATTTAGGGGGAAGGTTATCTCGTCATAACCTGGAAGTTTCTCAAATGGGTGAAGGTACGGAGACTAATCTTTATGGTTTGGCATTTATTGGTAATGAGCAAGTAACGGATACCCACAGCGCCATTATTTTGAATCATCCCCACAGTGTCACTGACCAACTTTATAAGTGCATTGTTGATGATAAAGCTCATTCTATTTTTAATGGTAAGGTTTATGTTTCTCAGGCGGCGCAGTTAACTAATGCTGCTCAGTTGAACCGAAATTTATTACTATCTTCTGGGGGACGGGTTGATACGAAACCTCAGTTAGAAATTATTGCAGATAATGTTAAATGTTCTCATGGAGCAACTGTTAGTCAGTTGGATGATGATGAAGTTTTCTATTTGCAAAGTCGAGGCTTAAATGCAGAAGCAAGTCGCAATTTGTTAATTGATGCTTTTGCTGCAGAAATGCTGAATAAATTACCTCTACCTTCTTTGCAGCATATTTTAAAACAATGTGTGGCTTGTAAAGTTTAATTGACTTATAAAAGTCAACAAATTTTATCAAGTAATAGGTGGTAAGTTCAATAAGTAAAAGTTTGGCAAAACCTAGCTTATGATTTAGGTAATTATAAATTTTCCCTGAAACCAAAAAAACCTAACAGCTCCTGTTTTTTTAGCAGGAGCTAGACCAAAACAAAGCTTGAGAATAAATTGATTAAGCTCTTGTAAGCTCTTGGGTGAATTTTATCCTACTCAATTATATTTTAAGACTTTAAAAAGTATAGTTAAATTTAAGGCAAGAAAAAGTTGATACAAATAATATTCATGATTAAGTTTTGTACTGATAAGCAGCACAGCAAATTCTAATAACTGTAAAGGAATTGAAAAAAATATGACTATTATTAAAGAAAAAACTTTGGGTGAAAAGGTACGGAAAGATTTTCCGATTTTACACCAGGAAATAAATGGTAAACCCCTAGTTTATTTAGATAATGCTGCTACTTCCCAAAAACCACTGGCAGTTATTAATACTTGGCAAGAATATTACCTTAAATATAATTCTAATGTACACCGAGGCATTCATACTTTAAGCTCAAAAGCAACTGATGCTTATGAAGGTGCAAGAGATAAGGTCGCTGCTTTTGTAAATGCTGCATCTCGGAATGAAATTGTTTATACTCGTAATGCTAGTGAAGCTATTAATTTAGTTGCCTATTCTTGGGGATTAAACTATCTCAAACCAGGGGATGAAATTATTGTTTCAGTTATGGAACATCATAGTAATTTTGTTCCCTGGCAAATGGTTGCTCAAAAAACTGGAGCAGTTTTAAAATTTGTTGAGTTGACAGACAGTGGAGAGTTTGATTTTGAACAATATAAAACCCTAGTTTCTCACAAAACAAAGTTAGTAGCAGTCAGTCATGTTTCTAATGTTTTAGGTTGTATAAATCCAGTTAAAGAAATATGCTTTATCGCTCATCAAAAGGGCGCAAAAGTATTAATAGATGCTTGCCAAAGTACCCCCCACATGGTAGTAGATGTACAAGCAATTGATTGTGATTGGTTAGTAGCTTCCGGTCATAAAATGTGCGCTCCTACTGGCATAGGTTTTCTCTATGGAAAATTAGAATTACTAGAAGAAATGCCACCATTTTTAGGTGGAGGTGAGATGATTTCTGAGGTGTTTTTCGATCATTCTACTTATGCAGAATTACCTCATAAATTTGAAGCCGGAACACCAGCTATTGGGGAAGCGATCGCTCTCGGTGCAGCAGTTGATTATTTGACAAATATAGGTATGGAAAACATCCATAACTATGAGGCAGAATTAACTGCTTATTTATTTGAAAAAATGCGTCAAATTCCAGAAATAACTATTTATGGACCTCAACCAAATGCAGAGGGGGAAAACAGGGCAGCATTAGCATCTTTTACAATAGAAAATCTTCATCCCAACGATTTATCAACAATGTTAGATGAAGCTGGTGTAGCAATTCGTTCTGGTCATCATTGTGCTCAACCTTTGCATCAATATTTCCATATTTCATCTACAGCGAGAGCAAGTTTGTATTTTTATAATACTCGTGATGATATTGATGTTTTTATTGCTGCTTTGAAGGAAACTATTGAGTTTTTTGGAAATATTTTGGGTTAAAATCAAACGAAGTTAAAAATCATTGTTAATGCGGGTTTAATAAAGCTTATTTTTACCTAGACTTATGATTTTTATTAAACCCATTGTAGGCAGGAAAATCTTGATTTATTGTCATGCAAAAATATTTTTCCAAATGATAAATGCGGAAAATACTGACACCTAGTTGAAGATGAAAAACTTGAACCTAAATAAACTTATAGTTATTAACTTAATTGTTTTAAATCTGACAATTATTTTTTTAGGAGTGACTTTGATTTTTTCACCGACTAAAAGTTTAGCAACTTCGACTCCTCAAATCACACCTAGAACAGAAGAAAAAATTGATTCGATAAATTCAGAAAAGTTGACTCAGGGTAGAGGGAGAAAATATGAATATAGAGTAGAATATCAGTTTGGTTTTCCTCAAAGTGAGGCAGAAAGTAATCGTTTTAGAGAAGCTTTGAATGACGCAGGAAATGATGGATGGAGGCTGAGTCAAACTGACGTTGTTTTTAATTCATCTAATGGACAAGGGTTATATATATTCATTTTGGAAAAACAAAAGTAATTTTTTATCTAATATTATGTCCGATTGAATAGTTATCAATAATCAAATCAGGAAATCGCCCGTACAGGAATCAGGAGCGAAGAAGGAAAAAACTGTATCTTATGAAGATGAAAACTACTATATTAATTATTAATTATTAATTATTAATTGTTGAACCAGACTTTTAATTCTCGCACTACCACATCGCCATAAACAAAACTCAGTAGGGACGTTGCATACAACGCCCCTACTGTTCTCTACCAAAACGAAAACCGCTGCAAATCCTAATTCCTCCTTCAAATGCAACAAACTAGAAACGCTGAAAGCTGAATGCTTACCTTAATTCCTATATAATAAGGTTTAAGCATTTTTAAGTCCAGAAAAAATACGATATTTTGGGCGGCTTAGGCTCATGGATGTTAGTATTTGGGTAAGAGTTGGGGAGGTTGTATCAAGGGATAATTTTTCGGAATACCTTCTCTATAACTCCCTGTTTCTCTTGACTCTGTACGGAAGTTGCATGCAACGTCCCTACCTCCGACCTCCGACCTACCTTCACAAAAAGACTTTTGAGCGCAAACCCTAATTATTCCATTCCGAAAAAACGTACACCCGGTTAATCTATAGAAAATAGAAACCGAGTCTAGAGCCAATATTTTGACTTAATCTATAGGTTATAGTTAGAGCGACATCAGAGGTTTAAATCCATGCTTAACCGATAACTTACCAATTAGCTCCATATTTTCTACAGTAATCTGATTCCGCCCCCAAGAAAAATTAGTATATAACTTTTCAAATTCTAACAACATCGACTCTGCAAAACAAGCAAATAACTGACGACCAGGCACATCCATATTAACTATGTTCATAATTTTCCAGTCAATATCAAGGGAGTGTTCTACAATTCCACCATTAAGTATATAGATTCCTGATTGCTGGATTTTTGTTGCCATGTTTTTAGGATAGCCCCCATCAATTAATAAACAGGGTTTCTTCAAAACTTTCGGGTCTATTTCTACTCCTTTTGGCATACTAGCTACCCAAACTATAATATCAGCTAGGGGTAGAGCATCATATAAATCTAAAATTTTGCCTCGTCCTAATTCCCCTTGCAGAGCTTTTAATCGCTCTTGCTCACGAGCAACTAATAATAATTCTGCCACACCTATTTTAGTATTCAGCCAGCGACAGACGGCGCTACCAATATCACCTGTTGCTCCACAAATTGCAACTGTTGCTTTTGACAAGTCAATTCCTAACTTTTCGGCACCAAGTTCTACTTGTTTACAGATAATATAAGCTGTGTGGGTATTGCCAGTAGTGAAGCGTTTAAATTCCAATGTGATATTGCGGATTTGTTTCAACTTCTGTAAGTTGAAATTTTCAAAAATAATTGATGAAAAACCACCCAAAGCAGTTATATCTATACCATTTTTCTGAGCATGAGCCATGGCATTAATTATTTTGCGGGTTGCTGCTTTGATTCGGCGAGCTGCTAGCATTTCAGGTAGAAAACAAGATTCTACATACTTGCCTTCTATTTTCTGACCCGTAATACTGGTTACTTTGATTGTATCGACTATCTGAGGCGGAGCGCTACACCAAAAGTCAAGACCTTGATCTGCATACTCTGGATACCCTAAATCCCTTGCTACTGATTGGGCGTGTTCTAAGCTAGTTAGATGACCAATTAGACCAAACATTAAATTGTGAGTTTTTATATATTAGTGGTTAGTTATCGGTGAGAGTTAGAAATAGAAGCTGAATAGGTATTTGAGAACTTAAATTATCAAAAAAATCAGATAATTTTTGTTCAATTGTGTCCATTACCTATTCTAACTTCTTGATTTCCACTATTTGTATTTTGATTAACTATGCAGCAGTTAAACCGTAGGCTGACATTTTCATAATTTCACGAGTGCTAAAGCCAATGTTAGATAGAGCTTCACCATAGGAGATCATAAAGTCTTCAACCAATGCTTCTTTCTCCATTCCTAGAATATCAGCATCTTTTTCTACTTGATTAAGCATTTTCCAGACTAGGGGGAGATTTTGACGATTTGCTACTTCTAGTTCGGCTTTAGATGCTTCAAAATTACTTTTTAGCCATACTTCGCCAAAGTTGAGGTGGGTATATTCATCCTTAACAACACCTTCAGTAATTTTTCGAGCAAAGGGATCGGCAACCGGGATATAGATATTATAGGCTGCGATCGCAAAACACTCTATAATTAAGGATTGAATTAATAAACAAGTAACTACTTTATTTGTGGCTGCGGCATCTTGGAAATTTTGGTCTAGTTGCCTAAAGAATTCTTTGGCAAATTCCATATCTGGTGTTACATCTAGATTCCGACCACAAGCTTGAAAGCCTTTTTTATGGCGACTTTCCATTTTTGATAGGCCCATCAGCTCATCTTTTTGGTCTGGGACCATCTCGGCCAATTTAATGTAGTTCTCATGGGCCTCTTGTTCTCCCTCAATCACAATTGCGTTGATTCGGCTATAGGCATCTTTGTAAGTCTCACTTTGAAAATTCATGGATGAAATTGCTTCAAGCTGTGGCATTTTTCTGTTATCTCCTCATCACAAAATAGCTTCAAAAAGGCGAACGAAAATTTTGATTTATCTTAACTGAGCTGATAGTTTTACTGTAACTACTTTCTGGAATAGTTGGCTAGTCTAGTTGTAATTGATTTGTAACTCCGGCCCAAGTTTTTATTTCAAAACTTTCATTCTGATAAATCTTAATTGGATATTGGGTAATAATACCGAATAAAAGTTTATGGATCAATTATTTTATAATTTACCATTCTTCACAATCATAGAACAGTTAAGCCTAGTTTTGCTAGTTTTTCGGGAACGATGGCCGAAAATGGCCGATTATTAGATTTTGGCTTTATGGCCTGTACCAGGGGCAAACTTAAGAATACTTTTATGGAGGGGTGATTATGATGTAGGTTGATCAACTAATAATTCAAATATCACGGTATTATAGGAGACTGGGAGTAGTAATACCATCTCCAGGAATTACAAAAGTCACAATTTAATTACTATTAGGAAATTTAGGCTCAGAGACTAAAGGTTTTCCCCTTTCATCTGTTAGGGGAGTTGGATTTTCTGACTGAGGAGGAAAATCTGGGAAAGCTTGATTTTCTGTGGATGGTTGAGATTGCTCCTCAACTGGTGTCTGATACTGGGGAGTGGAATACTGATAATCTAAATATGGAACTGGACTCAGCCATCCTTGCCAAATTCTAATTTGATTTTGGGCTGAATTATAAGCAATACTATTTTCAGGAATTTTTCTGGCAATCTCGATCGCTCGTGGTATATCTCGATTAACTTCATCCATAGCAATAGACAAAATTTGTTGACTCCACTGATTAATTAATTGCTTTGCTTCCCATTGCCTAGAACTGGAAGTGGGTATCTGTTGTGCTAAACTAATTGCTGTTATATAAGCATCTGCAGTTGCTGCGACTGCTGCTTGACGAGCATTTTCTAAATTGCGTTCTGCTT
>JASJEE010000215.1 GCA_030064835.1 Microcoleaceae cyanobacterium MO_207.B10
GATGGGGAGATGGGGAGTGTGGAAGAAATTAAAAAATATATATCCTCACCATTACCATGCAGGACTACCCAATTAATATCTATAAGAATATAAAAAGAATAAAAAAATACTCTACATTATTGATATAAAAACTTATCTAGTCTTGATAAAATTTTCAGGCAAAAGCAAATTAGACTAATTTTCAACCTGAATAATCATCTATAATGCCCTTGCCTTATCTATTCTTTGATTGCCTATTAAATAAAATTTCTATTTCTTAGAAAGGAAATTTTTAGCATCAAATAAAATTGGCGGAATTACTTTTTTCAAAACTTTTTTAAATGTTGAACTATTAGAAGAATTCGTATCTTCTATTTCCTCTCCAGCCCTAGCTTTAAACAATGTAGAATGACCACCAGATATCTCCTCAGCAGGTCGCCCATTACTGTAATAATAAAGTGCTAATGATTTTCTTGTTCTATCTTCAGGACAAGTTAAAGGGTCTGGGTGTCCATGATATGAAAAGTCAGTAGTGCTAAAAACTACACATCGATTAAAAATTGGTAATATTTTTTGTTCGCAGCGAGTCATTTCTGTATCCCATAATTGTAAATGACCGCCATATTCTTCTTGCCAATCTTTATTCAAATATAGTAATAGATTTAAACGGCGATCGAGCTTTAAGCGGTTATGTCGATTAAAATCTGCGTGTAATTTTAAGTAGCCACCTGGCTGAATTTGATGAAGACCACCACCTACAAAATGAGGGTCTGAGATAATCCCATCAATACCAGTTAACTTTTCTAGAAAATCAACAAAAGTAGAAGAGTTTAATTGATATAAAACAAGGCGAGTTGCCTCACCCATTTGTAGTTCTTGTTTAGATGCTAATTTTTTTTCGCTCTTATTACTAAAGTTTTGCCAATCTATTGAACCTGGTTGCGGAAACTCTTTCAATACTTCCTCTAAAATATGCTCTGGTAAAAAATTGTCAATTACAACATGAGGAAATGGTTTAGCAGTAGCATAAGATTCAGTATACTTGTCAGCCAAGTTTTGCAAGTAATCTGCATCCAGAAAAAACATTGATTTGCCAGTTGTAGAATCAAGATTCATCATAATTTTAGTACCTCAGATATTTAATCAAAAACAGAAAATTCTTACTATGACTCAACAATCACCAGTTAGCTCTAGTATTTGAGTTGTAATTAAGAATTATCTTCCTAATTGATTTTGGCTATTACCTAATACGATCTAAATATAACATACGATAAACAGTTGTCACCTAATGCCAACGAACTACCAAAAGTTGACAGAGGACAATCTGACCAACTGTTCGAGGTAACATAGCTAAAACCGGGTTATTTATACCCCAAAACAATGTTAAACTAGCGGCCAATAAAAATATACCAGAAAGTGTAAACCAGATTAATTTTCTCCGTTCAATTTTCCGCAGTTTTTGACTCAGTTGTTCTACACTACGAGCCAGGTAAAAACTTGCTATTAAAATAACTAGGGTTACTAGACAATAACTTACGAAATTTAATTCTGTAGCTCCACTAATTACAACCAAGTAGATAATAAAGTAATGTACGGGCACAACTGCTAATGCACTAATACCTCTAAGAGATAAAATATCTTGGCAAATCTTTGGAGTTGTTTCCCTACCAATGACCAATGACACAGCAAGGCCAATTAAAATAATCGCAAAACTAACGATATAAAATGCCAATGCTACAGTTCCCCAGCGATGGAATGATAATCCAGCTTGTAACATTATTATTCCTGCTAATGTGGGAAAAGCAGCAGCAACGAACAGTCCAGAAATTACTTTTAACCGACGAATATTAATAAATTCTCGGTAATTCATAGCCATCCAGCCAATAATATAACCAAACAAGGGATAAGCTAACCAAGGAGATAATGGATAAGATATACCTGAGATTTTGGAAGTGCCAACTATCCAAGTAACAATACCCCAATCGTATCCTGTATCTCGAATCATCGATCCAATAATATACCGAAGGAGAAAAACCAAAATAAAACCCGTACAACAATAAGCTAATGGATATTTAGTTTTTCTAATCAGTTCTAATATTAAGCTAGATAAACCAATAAATCCCAGAAAATCTAATCCCAGAATTGTTCCTCCACTCCATTTCATTAATATGTCTGCTAAAAATAGTATTAGTATTTTATTAGCTACATTAGACCAATTTGTGTTCTTTTTCTTTGCAGTTGATTGTATTCCGTAACCTACACCAGTAATAAAGAAGTAAAGTACAGGAGCAAAACTACCAACAAACAATAAAAATCCTGGTAAACCTTGCCTAAAGCTAGGGTCTAATGTCTGAACACCAACATGGTTCACTATCATTAGTAGTGCTGCTAAACTTCGCAAAATATCCAACTCTTTCCAGTTTACTTTTACTTTATGAGAATCGTGATTCATTTTATCAAAATGTTGGCAGAAGACCCGCGCTCTCCATCCCCCCTAACCCCCCTTTGAAAGGGGGGGAGGGGAGCGTCGTATGGGAATGCCAATCAATGTTGCAGGTTTACAAATAAACTGTTAAAATGCAAATATTGAAAATTCATCAGTAGATGGTTGAAAAAGCGTACAAATTTAGATTTTACCCAACTTATGAGCAGGAAAGTCTGTTGCGGAGAACCTTGGGATGTGTACGCCTCATCTACAACAAAGCTTTAGCAGCTAGAACTCAAGCCTGGTATGAGAACAAAGAGCGAGTAAGTTACAAGCAAACTTCAGCCATGCTAACTTCCTGGAAAAAGCAGGAAGACTTGGATTTTCTCACAGAAGTAAGTAGTGTACCATTGCAGCAAAGCTTGAGACATTTACAAACTGCTTTCACCAATTTTTTTAGTGGACAGGGGAAATATCCCAACTTCAAGAAAAAGCGCAACGGTGGTAGTGCTGAATTCACGAAGTCGGCATTTAAGTGGAAAGATGGCCAAGTCTATTTAGCTAAATGTTGTGAACCACTACCTATTAGATGGAGTAGGCAACTACCAGGAGGTTGTGTACCTAGCACAATTACTGTCAAGCTTGAGCCTAGTGGTAGATGGTCTGTATCTTTGAGAGTTAATGATACCAGAGATTTAAAACTCAAACCTGTTACCAAACAAGTTGGCATTGATTTAGGCATTACCAGCTTACTAACCACCAGCGATGGTAAAAAAGTTGCCAACCCAAAAAATCTTCAGAGGTTACATAAAAAACTGAGGATAGCCCAGAAATCTCGCTTATAGAAAACCAGACAAAAAGTCTAATAATTATCAAAAAGCCAGGCTGAAAGTAGCCAAGATACACGCTAAGATTAAAGACTCAAGACTTGATTACACTCACAAGCTAACTACTCAACTGATTAGAGAAAATCAAACTATTGTAGTTGAGGACTTAGCAGTACGAAACATGGTCAAAAACCACAAAGCACGCTAGAGCGATAAGTGATGCTAACTGGGGAGAATTAGTGAGGCAATTAGAATACAAGGCTGATTGGTATGGACGGAAGTTAGTCAAAATTGACCGATACTTCCCTAGTTCCAAGCGCTGTTCTAATTGTGGTCATGTAGTAGAAAAATTGCCTCTCAATATTAGAGAGTGGGATTGTCCTGAATGTGCTACTCACCATGACCGGGATATCAACGCAAGTATAAATATTTTGGCTGCGAGACTCGCAGTGTCAGCGCCAGTCGCTCATGGGGGAGACCCCCAAGACCGCGCTGGCTTGTCTGTGGAGCGACCGTAAGACCAGAAGAGAGTAAATCTCGGAAGGCGGGTGCATTGAAGCAGAAAGCCCCTAGTAGTGATGTTAGGGAATCCCGCGCTGTCACGCAAGTGCAGCGTCGGGAGGATGTCAATTGAGAATACCATTTCTTTATCCTTTCCTCTTTCAAATTAACAGTTTCTACAACCTACAAGACTTCCGTTCGCGGGTGTCTTCAACATTTTGCCAATCATAGGCAAAATGACTAATAGAATTAATCTGAGGAGTAGCTCGTCGAATAGCCTGCATCTGTGTTTCCAAAGAAGGGCGATTTTTAAAAGGTTGCCCCCAAAGACCAGCGATCGCCGGAATAATATTTACCCCACTAGGAGCCATGCTGACAACTCTTTCAACCTCAGATACAATACAACTAGGATCGTTCTCGCCACAAGCACCATAAGACATGGGATGCCATTCCATTTGAGGAGAAAATTGATCCCAAGGTTGCAGACGGGAGTCAAATCCATTATCCCTCACCCTCTTATTACCACCGGGAAAAAATACTGCACCGGTAGACAAACCTTTTTGTTGCGCTGGTTTAGCTGCTAGGTTTACAAAGTCAAGTATTCCTTGAGCAGCATGAGCAACACTTAATTCCCAAACTTGTTGACCAGAACCTCCTTTTGGTAGTCTGTCACCAGCAGATGCAATTTTATTAGGAGCAGGGGAAAAGAAACTTTGCCATTTAGGAGTTCCTCTCCTAGAAACCTCAGCAATATCCCCAGACGTGACATATCCTTTGTCTAAAAATCTTCTCAGTAGTTCCCTTCCAGCTTCATTTTCAGCACGTTGTAATAGAGCATTTGTACTCGACTCCCCATATATCCATAAATCTTTCACCTGATCTGCTACAGAGTCAGGTCCGACTCCTCGCAAATAACGAACATAGTCAAACAATACTCCTTGAGGTTGACGTTTCAATACTTCATTTACCATTACGGCATAATCTTGACGTGCTTCTGGACTGTAGGGGTCAACGAAAGTATGAAAAGCATGACTCGCCCCCACTTGGTCGTGCAGACTTTCGTTATCAGGAATTACTTGAAGAGTTGTTTGACCTTTACCATTACGCGCTAAAGCTTGTTGACGGTTGGGTAGTTGGGAGTAGGTATAGCCAAAGTTCATGGTAAAAAACCAAGCATAAGCTCGTAAACCGCGATCGCGTGCTTTTTGCAGAGCTTTTTGTAAAAGATCGACATTTTCATATCCTGGCGTGCGGAGTACGGAAGGCCAAACTGTAGGGTTATCTGCTGCTGGCAGTAATACTTGCCCATTATAGAATGCTTCTACATATACCTGGTTATAGCCTTTGTTTACTATATGGTCGAGTATTCTGTCAATTTCTCCTGGTCTGACATCACAAGGATATATTCGCAACCAAATACCTTGATTCCTCGGCCAATTTCTGGTGCGACAATTGCCAACTTCTCTACTGTGTTGAATCAGAATATCTTGATATTGTTTTTCTGCATTTTTGTCTCCTTTTAAAGCTGCTAGACGTAGATTTTCTTTTTGAGCGATCGCTTCTGATGATAGCCGACAATAAGCATCTGTTTGTGCTTTAGCTGGTTGTTGATGACAAACGAAGGGATTGGCTACTAGACCAAATATCATAGCAAGGAGACTTTGATAGAAGCGTTTTCTCGTTTTCTTTTTGGGAACTGAGCGAGAGGTTTTATTCATAGATAATAATTAGTTAATTAAATTTCTTTTTTTCTCCGGTAAAAAGCAGAATGTCTATGGCTTCAGTCGGTAGGTCATTTCAGTTATCATTTATCAGTACCTCTAGCTGAATCAAAAGGCTTGAAATTTGGAATATCTCTTTTTTTATCGCCTTAAAATGGGAGGCGCATACCCAGAAGTTTTCGGTAAAATTCAAAGCAAAATAACTAAATTAAGTTTTTTTTACCCATATACAGAATTATTATTTATCTGCTTTGCCAAATTTTCGACTTTCCTCTCTGTACTTACTCAAAATTTCATACCTCTTACCTCTTCTTTAAAAGTAACTTTAATTTATGACAAAATACTTAATTATCTATTCAAGATTTTTTTGCTTTTTCAGTAAATCTAATTAATGTATCGTAATTATATCTCTATATAATAGAATCCTCAAATTCTCATCTTAGCAAAAACAATTGGATTGGAACCACCCTAATCCTACTAAATTCGGCAATTTTTGATAACTGGATTTAGTATCAATAGTGCTAAAGCAAAAAAAATTTAGGGGATTCCCCTATTTTTTTGATTTTAATTCAAATCCAGTTGAACACCCATAATCATAATCACTATATCTCATATAGTGTATATAATATAGTCTATAGGGAGTCCAACCGGATAATAATTGCTGATATTAACTCAGATTTTTTTGCCAAATCTATTAAAGTTAGGTCTAGCTTTTCTGTCCTTAAATTTTCAGACTTTTTACTAATAATCAAAACTAAAAAGTAACTTCAGAAGTATTTCTGGTTGTTTCTGATTTAAGTTTCAGTTGAGAAATTACTGGCTTTCCTCTTTCCAGACTTTTCATCAATTACTTTGCCATAGTTTTGACAAATAACTAATTTTTATAAGAAAGATAAATAATTTTAGTTTTATCCTTCATCTAAAAATTAAGCACCCCGCTTTAACGCAATTTCTACTTGTCTAAATTCTTGATTTAAACGTTTTTTCAATTTCTCTGGTACAGGGCGATTTGGGTAAGAGCTATAATGTCCAGCCAAAGAATTAAGAGCAGTTCGCATTGTGGTAAACGATGGTAAGTTAGCCACAGAATCATCTCGACGATAGCGTGAAGCATAATCGTTTATGATCTGACGAGCATCTGCTTGAGCAGCTCTTTTAGTTTCTGTATTGTCTGGTAACTCAATAGCTGTTTTTAAGCTGTTGATCAAAGCTAGTGTGTCCTGTTGATAATCTCCACTTAAAGTTGAGGGATTAGAACATCCCATCAAACCTATTACACAAACTAAAACTAAGGCTAGTACACGAGGAATAAAACGTTTCATGGAACTTTTTTGCTATGATAACCGACTTGTTATTGATTATTTTACAGTTTAGCTTAACTTGAGGATTTAGTATAGCTACGATTCCAATTATATTTCTCTACTATAACTCTTGCTTTTTGTCAAACATTTTTTGGGAGATTTAGATTGGGAGATTTAGAATAGCAGATATTATATGAAATTATGATCATTTAAAGTCTTCAAACGATATTATCCTCATTTTTTACTTTTGATTTTATGACTTCTGTGAGTAGTTATAACAAACTGAAATTAAAAATTTTAATCATTACCAAGAATAGTCAATTAACAAAAAAATTAAAAGTCCAAATAATAACTAATCTGCCCTGATAATACCGAAATAATTTGAGTATCCTCTAACCACTGACCATCAAAACACCCCAAATGAGTAGTAGTAATCAAAGTTTGAAAACGGTTAGTAATTGCTTCTAATAATTGATTTTGTCGATGCAAATCTAATTCCGCTAAAACATCATCCAACAACAACAATGGTGGTTCCTGAACCACTTGCTCAATAAGTTGCAATTCTGCTAACTTCAAAGCTAATACTAAAGTACGCTGCTGCCCCTGAGAACCATATTGTCGTGCTGGAGTATCATTAATAGTAAAATTTACATCATCCCGATGGGGACCAACTACCGTAGTTCCTTGATATTGTTCGGCGATCGCTCGTGCCTTGATTTTCTCTAAAAAAGCTTGACGTACTCCCTCTAAACTATCCTGTATAATTAACTCTTTACTATCAACAGTTACATTTGCCAAATATTCCATCTGCAAAACTTCTTTACTCCCACTAATAGCACGGTGCCACTCAGTTGCTAACGGTGCCAACCTTTGCAAAACCCTTTCTCGTCGCCGAATTACTCGTGCTCCAGTAGTTGCTAACTGAGCATCCCACAAAGCTAACTCTTCAGAAGGAATAGAATATAAGGAACCCTGACTTTCTGATGCTATCTTTTGCTGACGAATTTTCTTTAACAAAGCATTGCGCTGACGGAGAACTTGATTATATTGTTGGAGAATGTGAGCGTATACAGGTTCGAGTTGCACCAAGAGTCGGTCTAACCAATTACGTCGTACTTCAGGTCCACCTCTGACCAAATCTAAATCTAGACTAGAAAACTGCACCACATTCAGAATGCTTAAAAAGTCTAAATGGCGACGTAAATTTTCACCGTTAACTGCTAAAGTACGTCTACCTTGACTGCGTAAAGTTAGCGTTAAGTCGATATTTCCCAGTTGTCTTTCTAAAGATGCTTGAATTTGACCTGCTGGTTTCCCATCTAGGATTAAGTCGCGATCGCGAATTGCTCGGTGAGACTTGAGAGTAGAAAGTAACTCTACTGACTCTAGGAGATTAGATTTACCTTGAGCATTATCTCCCACCAAAATTGTTTTGGCAGCATCAAATTTAACTTGTTGGTCTCGATAGTTCCGAAACTGTCGTAAATGTAAATGTCTCAGGTACATATTCAGAAGGAAGAAGGCAGAAGGTAGAAGAAGACAATGTTTGAATGTTCAAGAAAGCAGTATAGTATATGTATAAAAGTCAATTACTACAACGTCTTAGTTTCTACAGGTCAAACACCAAGCATAACTATACTAAATTTCTCATAGGTTCCTCATTCCTTCTGTGAAAAAATAGGATATCTAGAGTCAACTACTATAACGTCTTAGTTTCTACAGTTCAAACATTAAGCATAAGTATACTAAACAGGACTTACGCAAAGGTACTATATAATATAGAGTTCAAAAACTATAACGTTATAGTTTTTAACGCTACATAAGTGTTCTGGTGCGTAAGTCCTACTAAATTTATTCAGAGGGTTCCTCGTTTCTTCTGTCAGAAAATAGTATATCTAGAGTCAATTACTATAACGTCTTAGTTTCTACAGGTAAAACACCGACCATAAGGGACTAGCAAAAAAATAGACTACCATTTAATTGTATAGAGATTGCTACTCTACGAGAAGGCTTCGCCTACGGCTGACTTGACTCTTTCGGATTAGGTTGAGTCTAAGATCGCCGCCTCGCAATGACAGCTACTGGGATTTTTCCCCATGAATAATTGGTACTTTATTAACCTGCAAGTCCCTAAGTATACTAAATTTATTCAGAGAGTTCCTCGTTCCTTATGTGAAAAAATAGTATATCCAGACTCAATTACTATAACGTCTTAGTTTTTGCATATAATATCAAATCCGAGTATACAGTAATAATCGCAAAATTACTTCATCTTAATAAAGATTTTCTATTGAATACTAATTTAAAAATTCATACTCCATAATCATTTCTTTCTCCTAACTCCTGATGACTGAGGACTGAGGACTCAGCTATACGATAACTAATTACCCGGATTCTATATAAAACACCAAGTTTAAGTATACTTAATTTATCTATAATTTTCCTAATTACTTTTGTGATGAAAATAATATTTTTTGGCACACCTTTATTTGCTGTTCCTACTCTAGAAAAATTATTAGCTCACCCAGAAATTGAAGTTATGGCAGTTGTTACTCAACCGGATAAAAGACGGGGGCGTGGCAATAAACTGATTCCATCTCCAGTTAAGTCGGTAGCTGTCACCCATAATATCCCTGTCTGGCAACCGCGTCGAGTTAAAAAAAATGCTGAAACTCTCAACTTATTAAGACAAGCAAATGCAGATGTATTTGTCGTAGTTGCTTATGGGCAAATCTTATCTGCTGAAATTTTGGATATGCCGAAGTTGGGTTGTGTGAATGTTCATGGTTCGATTTTGCCTAAATATCGTGGTGCTGCTCCTATTCAGTGGTCTATTTATCATGGCGAAGCAGAAACGGGTAATACAACAATGTTGATGGATGTGGGAATGGATACTGGTCCGATGTTATTGAAGAGTGTGACTCCTATTGGTTTGTTGGATAATGCTGTATCCATAGCAGAAATTTTGGCAAAGGATGGAGCAGATTTATTAGTGGAAACTTTGCGGAAGTTGGAGAACAGAGAAATTGAACCTATTCCTCAAGATGATTCTCTGGCAACTTACGCTCCACTGATTCAAAATTCTGATTATGAAATTGATTGGTCGAGGAGCGCTTTGGATATTCACAATCAAGTCAGAGGATTTTTCCCTAATTGTTTCACCAGTTTTCGGAGTCAGTCTTTGAAGGTAATGGCAACTGTACCTGTGGGAGCTGAATATTGGTCGGTGTTGCCACCGGAGTTACATAAGTTAGAAAAGTCTTGGTCTTCTGAGTCAGAGGTTTCTGGGACTGTGGGGGAAGTAGTGAAGGTGATTAAGGGTTTGGGTCCAGTGGTGCAAACTGGCGCTGGTTGCTTATTGTTGTGGCAGGTGCAGTTAGCTGGGAAGAAGGCTGTTTCTGGTTGGGATTTTGCTAATGGTACTCGTTTAGCAGTGGGGGAAGTTATTGGTAGAGCGGGGGAGTAGAGCGGTAGCAAAGTTGGTTACCTTTTTTGGTAATATGGGCAGCGATCGCACTGACCTTCAGGATTGACCGCACAACGGATTAACTCGGAGTTAGCATTGTACTTACAACTAATATCACCTACTATCCAACGTCCATTTAATAAAGTCCGGTCTCTGGGTAGTGGGGCGGATTGAACATATAGGGCGATTTTATGAAGTTTGTAGCTACCAGACCTTAATTTATACCGATGGTGGCGTTCTAAAACGGTGTAAGTTTCGCCTTTTACCTCTAAATAATTACCTGGTTGGGGCATCCATTCTAAATGGACATTTGCTAAAGTTTGTTGTGGATGGTTGAGTATTATTTCTGTCAGTAGGGAATCTGGCTTCATGTTTCTATTTCTCTAAATATTGCGGATTATGTAGGTTGTTTTCAAGTTATCAATAATTAATGCTTTGAATATCTGAGAATTATATAATTTAATTTAGTTTGAATTTGTAAATAAAATAAATCGAATTTAATTTAGACTATGTTAACACTTTTACAAATATCCAATTTTTTACTTATAGACTCATTTTTCTCTATAAATGACTTTATGGAAGGTTTATTGATTTGGATTGTTTTGGCCTTCTTTGTATATGTACTGCTTTTCTCTGGACTAAGGTCTCTATTCCGCAGGTCAAATAATGAGATAGGTACTCTAACTTTAAACATTTTACAAACTCCTCTACTGATAATTTTTATACTAATTGGTCTAAAAATAGTATTTGCTAGTCTAGAGTGGTTAGAATCTTTACCTATCATTGACAGAATATTAACAGCAGGAATTGTTGCCGTAAGCACTTATTTAATCAATCAGTTATTTACTGAAGTAATTGCTTATTCTCTAGGCCAATATGCAGAAAAAACAGAAGCAGACTGGGATGATGTCTTAGTTCCCTTGATTAAAAATACCCTACCAATTCTCATCTACTTGATAGGAGGTTTTTTATTCCTCCAAACATTAGGTATAGATTTAAGTGGGTTATGGGTTGCATTTGGTGGTATTACATTTGTACTTGGTTTTGCCCTGAAAGATATTTTATCTAACTTTTTTAGTGGTTTGATATTATTAGTAGATACACCATTTCAATTTGGTGATGTTGTGTCTTTAAAAGATGGCTCAGTTGCTGTAATTAAATCTATTGGAATTAGGTTAACAACTTTATATTTAATTGAAAGTCATTGTGATTTGTTAGTGCCTAATGCTGATTTACAAAGTCAAAATTTGATTAATTTTAGTCGCCCTAATTCTAACTATTACTATACAATTATGGTACCAATCGGAGCCGACAGCGACCCCAGTCAAGCTATCAAAGTTATTGAAGAAGTGATTTTGAGTCATCCAGATACACTAGGAGAGATGAATAAAAAGTTGGTAGCTATAGAAAATTTTTACAGGGTGACAGATCAATTATTAGAAGGTGAGAATAATCTTTTATCTAAAAAAGAAGCTGGTCGTCAACGTCTCATAGCAGAGGAAAAAGTTAAAGTTAAGCTAGAAGAAATCAAGAAAGCAATTACAGAGTTAGTTAGTAAAATTAAGTTTATGGAAATGGAGGGATTGGATTCGGGAGAAGTTAGGGAAATTCAAGGTTATTATTTAGATATAGTGAGAATGGTAGGGTTGGAAACAGTATCAGAAAAACAAAAAGGACAAAGGTCTTTATATTTGAAAGAATCACAGAATATGGATGAAGATGCTTTGATTAGTTTGGTGAGAAATTGGTATCGAAACTGGCAAAACGACCCAGATTTAATTGATGCAGATAATGAAATTTTAGAAAATGAGTGGGAAAGAAAAATAGGTTTTTTAATAAAGAGAATGAACAAGTTATTACAGCAAATTGTTAATGCTAATCGGGGTTTGTCAGAAACAAAATTGGATGATTATACGAAAGAATTATGGAAATGGATAGAAGAGAGATTTCAAACTTATGCTTTGTGGCAGTCTCCTAAAATTTGGGTGCAAGAGTTGAAACTTGCTACTAATGCTAGTGTTACACACATCAATTTAGCTGTAAAGTTTTTCGTGGATAATGTGAAGTTGGAACAATGTCAGCGTGGTAACCGCATTCGCAGTGAGGTTCATGGGGAAATTGTCCGGCGACTGAGACAAGCTTATTTCTACAGGTAAATGGCTTTGTTGCATAACAGTAGTGATATATTAATTCAATAGCAACATCACTATAGGTATTGGATGCTCCACTAGGTCCTGTTTTTTCCTTATTCTGTCAAAATGTCAGACTCCCTAGTTGCTTTAAGCACCTGGAAATGTATGATATCAAATCCGCTCGGGTTCGGTATAAAAAAAATTTTCATCTTCAGCTATTAGTAAATCTGGCGTTGCTGATTTGGGGTATGATTTATATTTATTAGCGATCGCTAAACTATTACATAGTAAGTATTCTAGATTGTTGAGTTTTTATTTTCATACCTTGATTCAGCAACACCGTAAATCTTTCTCAATTCTCTTCCCTCCTGACTCCTGATGACTGACTCCTAACTCCTAGATTAACCATCTAATTATACCGATGCTACCGGATTTGATATAATACCGTTTCACGGAAGTCAACAGTCATGCATTAATATTGGAAAAGCTCAAAACTTTGACACTACAGTAATTTCATCAAATTATTTCACATCTAAAGTTTGAAACTATTTGTGACCGAAAAATTTGGGTTAATAGCCTCCTCTTTCAAGGGGATAAAAAAAGAATATTCCGTTGCAAGAGGCAGTTCCTCTGTTGGCGCAGCATTCCGCAGGAAAAGAAGCTAACTCAAATGACATCTTTAAAGTGAATTAGTATAGCGCTACTTGAATCGGGAATAGGGAATAGGTCAGAGGGAATAGTAAAAGGCATAAGGATTTCAGGATTTAGAAATGTCCTATAGCGGTTTTCATATGAATAAACCACAATGATACTAACTTCTAACTCCGTAGGGACGTTGCATGCAACGTCCCTACCTCCTAACTCCTAACTCCTGACTCCTGACTCCTGACTCCTGACTCCTAACAATGAATTTAGTGGTCTACTCAACTGAAAAGCGCTGTAATAATTATTAATTATTAATTACCCGGTAATATCATGTCCGGTAGCATCAGTTTAGAATTTATAATTTAGAATTTAGAATTTATATCATGTCCGGTAGCATCGGTCTTGTATAGGGAAGGTAAGGAAGAAGGAAGAAAGAAGAAGGAAGAAGGAAGAAGAAAAAACCTTAGAGACTGTTTGTCAAATAATTCTTAAGAGGGCAGACGAGTGACTAAAATCTAAAAGCGGTAATACTTCAAGGGATTGAACTTTGGTAGATAGATAAGTATTCAGTACATATATTCCTAGATTTTTAAGGGACAAATATTTGTCTTGATTTCTTCGGACTTATTCCCTATTCCCTGTTCCCAGTTAAGTGTTCCCTGTTCCCTATCTCCTTTTTATATTTCCTGATACATTCAATCTCTTAGCTATTAATATCAAATCTGCCGAAAGGAGAATAAAATCAATATTGGCAAAAACTCCTGGT
>JASJEE010000216.1 GCA_030064835.1 Microcoleaceae cyanobacterium MO_207.B10
TTCTGGGTATGCGCCTCCCATTTTAAGGGGATAAAAAAAGAGAATATTCCAAATTTCAAGCCTCTTTATTGCAGAGGTACTGTTAGCGCAGTTCCTCCGGAGGAGGCTAACTATTAACTGATAACTATTAACTGATAACTGAAATGACGGAATGCTCCGCGAGAAGCTGAGTGCTTAGTGCTACTTCAATAAACCCTTCCTTTCCAATTACCTCCTCGTCCTTGGCAATGTTGCCAAGCTGAATCTATTGTCATTAATGTATAGAGAAAAGCAACTGCTGGTAAACTGAAAGTATATATTGGCGAACATTGATAAAATCTGACTGTAGGTAAGTAGGCTGAATACATTAATAATGTTGCTAATAAAGCTATAAATATTATTTGCCACTGACTAAAAATTATTCCGCAAATTATTCCTAATGGAGGAATTAAATAAACTAAAATCATGCTAATAACTGTTCCTACTAATAGTAGTGGGGAATAATTTAGCTGGGTAAAAGCAGTACGGGTTATCATCTTCCAAATATTAGCTAAATCGGGATAAGCACGTCTACTTTTAGTCTCTGAAGTTAATCCTAACCACATCTTTTTATTAGTTGATTTTTGTTGCACAGTTTTTGCCAAGGCACAATCATCAATTAGAGCATTTTTTATAACTTGAATACCACCAATTTCATCTAATACTTGCTGGCGGATTAAAATACAACCTCCGGCGGCAGCAGCAGTGGATTTTTGTGGATTATTTACCCATTTAAACGGATATAATTTTTGAAAGAAAAACACAAAAGCCGGAATCATTAATTTTTCTACAAAAGATTGACATTGTAGTTTAACCATTAAGGAAACTAAGGCTAAGTTTTCCTGTTCTGCTTTCAGAACAAGTTGACTAATATTATTAGGGTTATGTTCAATATCTGCATCGGTGAAGAGAAAATAATCGGGTGGTGAAGTTTGTTTTTTTGCATGGTTAATTCCAGTTGATATTGCCCAAAGTTTTCCAGTCCAGCCAGTGGGTAAATCTGGTGCTGAAATAACTTCTAGTTTAGCAAAATTCTTAGCTTGTTGAGCTATTGTTTTAGCAATATTAGGAGTATTATCTGTACTCTGGTCATCTACTAATATTATTTTGAAAAATCCTGGATAATTTTGAGTTAATAAAGATTTTAATGTTACTGGTAATAAATCTGCTTCATTTCTGGCAGGAATTATTACATAAACTGAGGGCAAATGTTGATTTTTTTCGATTTGTGTTTCTGATTTAGATAATATTTGTTGGGAAGGTAGCCAAAAATTGCCTCGAAAAATTAATAAATATATCCAGACTATAATATTGATAAATGTAAGTGTTAATAAAATTTGCTGCATAAATTAAGTCTAATACCAAATTGATAAATGTTTGCTACAAATATTTGGGGTATTTTTAGTAGTCAGTAGTGAATAGTCAGTAGGCAATAGAAATAGCTTGACGATTATTTTTTACTATGAAACAATACCATTCTCTCAAATAGATACTTAATTTAAAACATTTGATTTAATCAAATTCTCTGTAACATTCTCCCGCCTCGGTGAGGGCAAGATTTTTTCACGCCTGGTATAAGTACAAAAATCAATCAATTACCGAATAATTAATAATTAATAGTTAATAGTTAATAATTAACAATTACAGCGGTTTTCATTTCAGTACACTACAGTAGGGGCGATTTCGTTCCGAATGCTGTCGCAAACGCGTAATTAGGAGCATTCCGGCACGGAAATCGCCCCTACAGGGTTTTGGTTATGATGATGTGGTTTATCCATTTGAAAATCGTTGTAAGAGTTGATTGTTAATAGTTAATAATTATTAATTCCAAAATTAAGGTAAAAAGCCTCCCCTTTTAAGGGGATAAAATCCCAAATTTTCCTTTTAGTAAATCCCCTTATTTTAATAAGGGGTAATTATTAATTGCTAATTGTTAATTGTTAATTCCTGAAAGCACTTTTCACCCTTGGTAGACCACAAAGTTAACTGTCTATCATGAGGGTTGCTGCCAAAATTTCCACTACCTACGACCTACCACCTACCACCTGCAACCTAACTTTTTAACTGTAATTTACCCATCTAAAAACTGCTGTAAGTAAGGTACGCATGGCGTACCATACTTAAGCCTAAATATTAATAATTTCTACCTCTTCTAAATCCTCTGCTGGAGTAAATCGAAATACACGGGAATAAAAGTAAAATTCTCCATCTAGAGCCTTTTTAATATTCTCCGAACGGCGAAATCCATGCTGTTCTCCTTCAAAGCAAACATAAGCGACAGGCAATCCTTTTTCCTTTAAAGCATCTACCATTTTTTCTGCTTGGTTTGGGGGCACAATTTTATCTTCTGAACCTTGGAAAAATATGACTGGACAAGATAAATTATCAGTAAAATGAATCGGCGATCGCTCTATATATATTTCCTTTTTTTCTGGATAAGGACCAATTAACCCATCTAAATAACGAGATTCAAACTTATGAGTATCTGTTGCCAAAGCTTCTAAATCACTCACTCCATAATAACTAGCTCCAGCCTTAAATACATCCTTAAAAGTTAAGGCACAGAGAGTTGTATAACCTCCGGCACTACCACCAGAAATAGCCATGCAATTACCATCTACTAAACCTTTTTCGGCTAAATATTTTGCCCCATTAGCACAGTCGTCAACATCAACAATACCCCAACTATTTTTAAGTCTATCGCGATACTCTTTGCCATAACCTGTACTACCTCCATAATTAACATCAAGTAGTGCAAAACCACGACTTGTCCAATATTGAATTTTTAAGCTTAAACTACTAGAAGTTGCTGAAGTTGGACCTCCATGACTCTTGACTAAAAGAGGCGGTTTTTCTGTTGTGGCTGCTGTGTAATCTTTGTTTTTTGGAGGGTAAAATAAACCATGAGCAGTATTGCCATTTTCTGTGGGAAATTCTATCGGTTTAGGGATAGATAAATAATCAGAATCAATTTCTAAATCTGTTGAACGTTTGAGGATTTTAATGTCACCTGTTGTGAGATTTACTTCAATAACTGAAGTGGGTTCTGTAGGAGAACTACCGAGAAAAAAAACTCGGTTTGCTTGTGCTTTTAAAGAACCAAAAGAAGTGTAGGGTGCTTCAATTTCCTGGAGGTGTTTTTTTCTGGTATTAAGACTTGCTAAACGCCAACTTCCATTCTGAGTAAAACAGCAGAGAATTTTGTTGGGTGCAGTGAAAGTATAGGTAGACATTCCAAATACCCATTGTGGCATTCCAAAGTCTGAATTTAATGGATATAATGGGTCTACATTGGCTTTTTCTGTAATTCCAGGTACGCGGTAAAGATTCCACCATTTGGAGCGATCGCTGACAAAACATAACATTCCGTCTGGAGACCATTGGGGCTGAAAAATTGACTCTTCTTTGCCACCCGCAACTAATTTAGTATCACTGAATGAACCATCTGCATTAATGTTAGCTACCCATAATTCAGTACCGTCCCATGGCATATTTGGATGATTCCAACTTATCCAGCAAAGTTGAGAACTATCAGGACTCAGACATGGAGAGGCATAAAAATCTTTTCCCTCGGCTAATATCTGGATATCTTCCCCATTTTTCAGGTTAATACTGACTATTCTATTGATCGGTTCTCCACCAGCAGTATGGTCTTCCTGAATACAAATCAAGCGATCACGCTGTTTATCCATCACCGCATCAGCATAACGAAGTTCTGCTTCTGGAGTTAAAGGTTGAGGTTCGGTATTTAGTGTTTGATGATACAGACGTTGGTCAGCAAAATTAGAAAAATAAATCGTACCATCTGCCACCAAAAAAGCTCCTCCACCATATTCATGGACACGAGTTCGTACATTAAAAAGTGGGGGGGTAATATCAGTTATTTGTCCATCAGGTGTACATCGCACAATGACATTTCGTCCACCTTCTGAGGGTCGCCCTTCCAGCCAATATATATCTTCACCATCAAGGACAATACTGCCAAGTCCAATTGTTCCTGCCACGATCAGGTCAGCAGTGATAGGAGATTTCCAAGAACCGAATGGTGCTATTTCTTTCATAATTAAAGCTGATATATAGGGTAATGTTTGATGTTCATTGTGTCACTGTAAGTTCTAAAGTCTAAATTTTTCTGTGACATCTTAAAGAATTATGACCCTATTATGTGTTTTATGCCACAAATAGACCTCTCCGAAACAGAAGGAGCAGGGAGCGGGGAGAAATAATTGATATGTTCTTTACGATAATCGATTTTATTTTTTATTATTGGAGATGTCTAATAGGTGGTTTGGCATATCACTCTAGTACCGCTACGGGGAAGTCAGAAGTCAGAACTCAGAAGTCAGAAGTTTTGATTGGTAAGACTTTGAGCATTTTGTCACTGGTAACATATTTCCGCCATCCTGCACTAGGGAGGTAAGAGATGTGCCAGGTCATATTCTAAATAATACAAATTATTTTCTAGTTTCGCGATTGCTAGTTTCGGTTTGATTATCATAATTTGCTGTTATTTCTATAATTTTATTGTTAATTGTAGAGATAATTATTTCTAGGTTGGTTGAAGGGACAGAGCCACCTAAGAATAACTTACTTATATTATTGTCTAATTATTTTATTACTGTATATATTTGATGTTGGGTTTTTCCGTTGGAAATGCTGCGCCAAACGTGCCTTAACCCAACCTACTCTAATAATAGAGATAATTTTTGTAGGTTGGGTTAAGCGACAGTGCAACCCAACAATAACTTATTATATTATTATCTAATTATTTGTTTGCTATATATCTTTAATGTTTGGTTTTTCGGTTGGAAATTATGCGCAAACTTTCTGAGACACAATCTACTCTAATAATAGAGATAATTATTTGTAGGTTGGGTTAAGCGTATCTCGCAACCCAACAATAACTTATTATATTATTGTCTAATTATTTGTTGGCTATATATCTTTAAATGTTGGGTTTCCTTCCTCAACCCAACCTACTCTAACTTATGACTCTTAACTCCTGACTCCTAACCGCCACCAAAATATTACAACTTAAATAGGATTTCTATATTGATTGTCGCTTTTAACCATTAGAGATATAATATTTTACCATAAATAGATTAAACAGTCTATTTTATTCAGGAAAACTACATCTAATAATTGTAGGTAAAAATTGTCCTCAAATCAAACAAATATGGTTAAATATTGGAAACATTTTGTATTAGGATTTTTCCTAACATTTGTAATAGGAGCGTGCGGTATTTTTAATACCACCTCACAACAAGAAAAATTACCGATGGTAGATTTAATAGTTAATCCGACAGTACCGGAGTGGATAGAACAAATTAGTCCGACGGGAGAAGCAACACCTTTAAATCAAATTCGGATTCGGTTTAAAGAGCCTTTAATTCCTTTGGAAACTTTAGATTCTCCAGAACAACAGGAAAAATTAAAGCAGTTTGAAATCTTTCCAGAATTACCTGGTAAATTCAGATTTTTGACTCCGAAAATGGTGGGTTTTCAACCAGCAGAAACTTTCCCAAAATCCACTAGAGTCAAAGTTACTTTAAAAGCTGGTTTATCTGACTTAAAAAATCATCAATTGGATGAAGATTTAGCCTGGACTTTCAATACTGAACCAGTCAAATTAACAAATTTACCAACCAGTAAACAGGAAAACAGGAGACTGGAACCGATTGATATAAATCCGACTCTAAAATTTACCTCAAATGTGGAATTGGATTTAGATTCAATTACACAAAAATTAAAACTTTTGCCAGATGGTAAGACAGAAAGTTTACCTTTTACAGTTAGTTTAGAAACATTAGAAACTGATGATTCAGAACAACCTCCCATAGAAGAATTTGATTCTTCTTTGCGTCAATGGAATTATCTGATTACTCCTGAAATAACTCTCGAAAAAGGTACTAAATATCGTTTGGAATTTGACTCTGGAATTGAGCCATTGAAAGGTAATTTACCTAGTCAAACACCTTTTGTTAGTGAAGTAGAAACCTACTCTAATTTTGAATTTTCCCAACTCAAATTTTCCCAGGGAAGCGGTAGATTTGTTAAAGGTAATCCTAGTTTGGAATTTAATCATGGAATTGTACCTAGTTCAGCGGTTGAAAATATTACAATTGAACCTGCACCAAAAGAGACTAAAAATCTGATTCAAGCTTATGATAATTATAATATTGTTAGTCTGAATCCTTGGTTATTAGAACCTGATACAAACTATACAATTACTATCGGTGCAAATCTCAAAGATAAATTTGGGCAAGTATTGAGTCAGCCAGTAGTATTAGATTATCAAACGGGAGATTTATCTGCTGAAATTTCTGTACCTGGTGGGTTAAATATTTTCCCATCTAGTCAAAATTTACAACTGAATATTTCTACAGTAAATTTGCCAAACTCGGAATATAAAGCAGCTTATAAAGTTGTTCAACCAACAGATTTAGTGTACACACAATCAGCCTATCCCAGAAGCAATAGGAAGAATTTATTACCCGTAACTACACAGTGGAACAGTTACCCTATTTCTGAAGAAAAAAATCAAATTACTGAAGCAGCAGTTCCCCTCCGAGAACAACTCGGCAGTCAGACCGGAATGTTAGCTTATGGAGTTCAAGCTCGAACAAATTCTTATCAACAAAACGGTCAGGAAAAATGGCGAGAACCAACATTTTATGGATTAGTACAACTAACGAATTTAGGAGTATTTGCTCAGTGGTTCCCAGAGTCGGGAATTATTCGGGTAAATCATTTAGATGATGGTTCTCCAGTTGTGGCGGATGTGGAGATTTATCAATCTCAATTAAATGCTAAATCTCAACCTAAACCTACTGCTTGTGCTACGGGAAAAACTAATGAATTTGGTCTATTAAATTTGAGTAAGACAGATTTACAAAAATGTATGAACGGTCAGCGTTTTTCTCAAGGTCCGGAATTATTAGTAATTGCCAAAGAAGATCGAGATTGGGCATTTGCCAGCACTAAGGAATATAGTGGTACTTATGGTTATGGTATTTATTCTGGTTGGGATAGTGGAAAACCTCAATCACGGGGTACTATTTTTTCAGATAGAGAACTTTATCAACCAGGGGAAAAAGTTTGGTTGACTGGAGCTGCTTATTATTTGGAAGATGGCAACTTGAAACAAGCCAAAAATACAGGTTATAAAGTTACTCTCAATAACCCAGACGGTAATCAGAAAAATTTAGGTACTCAAACGACTAATGAATTTGGTACTTTCTCTCTAGAAATTCCTCTGGATAGTAATCAGCCATTGGGTTATTACAATGTGGAGGCGAAAGGAGAAAATGATGTAGAAATTTACGGGCAATTCCGCGTCGCCGAATTTAAACCACCTAATTTTAAAGTAGACCTGAAACTTGATAAACAAATTGCTTTTATTGATGAAGAAATTGGCGCGGAAGCTGAAAGTAATTATTTGTTCGGTTCCCCAGTGCAAGGAGCAAAGGCTAAATATTATCTCACTCGCCAAAAAACAGAATTTACTCCCAAAGATTGGCAAGAATTTGATTTTGGTCGTCAATGGTTTTGGCCGGAAAAAGCACCGACTATTCCTAATAATGTGCTGCAAAAAAATGTGGTGCTAGATAATAACGGTGCGAATAATCAAATATTTACAGTCGGGCAAGATTTACCCTACCCAATGACTTATCGAGTAGATGTGGAAGTGACAGATATATCTAATCTTTCTGTAGCTGATACTAAAACATTTACCGCTCTACCAAGTGAGAAGTTAATAGGTTTAAAAAGTAAATTTGTTGCCGAAGCTAATCAAAAATTTCCGGTAGAATTTATTGTTACTAATTCTGAAGGAAAAGCACTTTCTGGGGAAAATATTCTGCTGGAATTACAAAAAATGGAATACAGCACTGTCACTCAGGTAGTTGCTGGTAGTCGTAACCCCAGAGATCAGGTGGAATACAAAACCGTTGCGACAGAAAACGTCAGAAGCGACAATAAACCCAAAACCGTCAACCTCACCGCCCCCGAATCAGGTAGTTATCGTATCCGCGCCAACTTTGCCAATGCTGAGGATAATATTACTGCCACCGATATACAAATTTGGGCAACCGGAACAGAACGAGTTTATTGGGGAGGTCGTAACAAAAAACGCCTAGAAATCAAACTCGACAAAGACACATATCAAGTCGGGGAAACTGCCACCGCTTTAATCCAGTCGCCCTATCCAGAAGGAGAATTATATTTTGCCGTCGTGCGCGACAAACCTTTCTACGAAAAAAGTACAAAAGTTACGGGTGGCGCACCGGAAATTCAATTTAAAGTGACTGAGGATATGTTGCCTAATGCTGCGGTGCAAGCGGTATTAGTGCGGCAAGGTCAACCACTGGAAAATGTGGAACCTGGAAGTTTAGAAGATTTGATGAAAGTTGGTTTTGCTCCATTCAAAATTGATTTGGCAGACAAATACTTAAATGTAGAAGTGACACCCCAACGTTCGGAAGTGGAACCGGGGGCAATGGAAAATGTGGAGTTGACAGTAAAAAATAATCAAGGGCAACCAACTAAAGGTCAGTTGACGGTAATGGTTGTGAATGAAGCGGTCTTGCAACTGAGCGGTCATCGTCCACCTGATTTAGTTGAGACTGTCTACGCGGAACAACCAATATCTACCCGTTTCAACGATAACCGCGAGGAAGTAACAATGGCAGAGATGGCATCACCCCTAAGAAAAGGTTGGGGTTTTGGCGGTGGTTTATCATCTGCTGCTGCTGGTACTCGCATCCGCAAAGATTTTAAGTCTTTAGCTTATTACAATGGGTCTGTAATGACGGACGATAAAGGTAAGGCAACGGTAAGTTTTAAAATGCCAGACGATCTGACAACTTGGCGCGTAATCACTGTTGCCACAGATGGAGATTTGCATTTTGGTAATGGAGAGGCGACGTTTATTACCACTCAACCTTTAATGTCAAATCCTGTGTTGCCTCAGTTTGCTCGTATCGGCGATAAATTTGAGGGTGGCGTTGCAGTTACGAATAACACTGGTAAAAGAGGAAGTCTAAAAATAGATGGGGAAGTTAGCCAGAATATTTTGTTTGCCGAAAATTCCCAAACTACGGAAACTTTCAAAACCAGAGCAGACTCAGGTACTAATGCTTACCGCTTCTCGATGGAGGCAAAACAACCGGGTGAGGCAAAAGTACAATTTTCGACCGACCTGAATAACCGCAACACTGATGGGTTTCAAGTTTCTCTACCCGTGCGGTCTTTGGCAGCAAGTGAAAGTGTGGTGGAATCTGGTACAACTGACACTCAAGTACAAATTCCTCTAAATATTACCGAAAATGTGATGCCAGATGTGGGAGGTCTGGAAATTTCTCTCGCGAGTACCTTGATTCCAGAAATTACTGCCCCCGCAAAAGTAGTATTGCGGAGAAACCACTTACCATTTCTCGAACCTTTGGCAAGTCAGTTAGCGATCGCCTCCAACCTACAAATATTAGGTAAAAAATACAACCAAGCATTTGTAGATTTCAACCCTAAACAACAAGCAAGACTAGCATTAGAAAAATTAGAAACGTTGCAACTGCCAGACGGTGGTTTTGCTTATTATCCAGGGCGAGAAGATTCTAATCCTTATTTGACTCCTTACGCTGCAGAGGCGATCGCTCAAGCAAAAAAAGCATTCCCAAATTTAGTAGATGAGTCAATGTTAAAGCGTCTACGGAGTTACTTAAGCGACCTATTAGCAGACCCAGGTAAATATGATTATTGCAGCACACAACTTTGTCGAAATCAAGTCCGCTTAGATGTGTTGATGGCGTTGTCGGAATTAGGCGACACGCGCAATAGCTTTTTGTCAGATATTTATCAACAACGGGAAAAACTGTCGCAGTTAGACCAAATTAAACTAGCGCGTTACCTATCCACGTTCCCCGAATGGCGCCAACAGTCAGAGGAAATGTTTAACGAAATTCAGGAAAGCGTCTATGAAACAGGGCGCAATGCCACATTAAATTTACCGCCCACCTGGGGATGGATGAATTCGACTACGGCAAGTCAAGCTCAAGCATTGCGACTATTTATTACCCGCGACGCCAAACCAGAAGTATTAGACCGACTATTACAAAGTCTGCTCAACTTACGGCGCGACAGCACCTGGCGCACAACTTACGATAACGCCGAAGCATTGACAGCGTTGGCTTCTTACAGCAATACCCAACCCGCTCCACCAGACTTTGTAACAACCGCCAAATTATCAGGCAAACAGTTAGACGCTGCCCGTTTTCAAGGTTATGAAAATCCAAATCTATCTCTGAATGTAGCAATGGATAGTTTGCCAAAAGGTGAATCAGATTTAGTCTTGGAAAAATCAGGAGACGGCAAACTGCACTATTTAGTTGAATACAGTTATCGCCTCCCAGGAAACCAACCAGGAAGGTATAACGGTTTGCGAGTAGCGCGCGAAATTCGCCCGGCAAATGCCGTAGGGACGTTGCATGAAACGTCCGTCTTACAACGTATAGATTTATCAGAAGTGCCATCAACATTAGATGTCAGTGCAGGGCAAGTCTTTGATATTGGAATCGAAATTATTACAGATCGCCCCGTAGATCATGTAGTAATAAGCGATCCACTGCCAGCAGGTTTAGAAGCAGTTGACACCACTTTCCAGACGGCAACTTCTGCTGTCGAGGCAAAAGCTGATAGTTGGCAAATAGGATATCAACAGATATATCGCGATCGTGTTGAAGCTTATGCAGATCGTTTAAACCCTGGTGTATATACATTACACTATTTAGTCAGGTCTGTAACTCCCGGAACATTTATATGGCCTGGAGCAGAAGCACGACTACAATATGCACCCGAAGAATTTGGGCGATCGGCGACGACAACGTTAGTCGTGAAGTAGTTGACCTCTCCCCCCTGCCCCTCCCCCTCTCCTACAAGGAGAGGGGAGAAGATTTATTAATGGAAAACATCTCCCCCTTCCCTTGCAGGGAAGGGGGTAGGGGGGTTAGGTCTTAATATGCACCCGAAGAATTTGGGCGATCGGCGACAGCGACGTTAGTTGTGAAGTAGTATGTTACTTTCAAAACCTGGTTTCTTCAAAAAACCGGGTTATTCTAATTTTAGATTTTGTTCATTTAACGTAAAAAATAATCCTTTATTTTCTTAGCAGTAACTTTTAATTGATATTCCCACCCCTCTTTCTTTTTAACGCATCTATTTTTTATTGGTAGCCAGCATCGATGTTGTGGACCAGGTAATCTATTAAGTTGATTTTTGATAATTTCATGATTACTATGTCTGCCATGGATAATTTTTACAGCATCTTTCAAAGTAAAAAAGAAAGGAGTCCTTGCATTCCAAGCATGAGATAGAACATACATTTTACAATTAGATTCTAACCAAGCTTCTATAAAAGAAGTTTGATCGTTTTCCTTTCCTACAGTTTTATTAATAATTTTTGATTCATATATCTCCAACCATCTTTGAAAAAACAACTCATTATTTGCACTTTTTTTAAACAGAATAACTCCCGTATTATATACTTCACAAGCAGCCAATACTTTGTTAGTTTGAGGCGATTTTGCTTTATTAGGATCTGTGGGGTCTGGAGCAACAGCTACGTCAAAAAAATCTAGAGTTTCAAATATTTCTTGACAATCATCACAAAAATATGTATCTGTATCAACAAACAAGGTTTTTTCGTAGGGAGATCCATGATAAATATGCCTGACTTTATACAACAAACCTTCCTTAAAATGTTTAATATCTGCAGGACGAATAACTACTTCATCAAACAGTGAATTGTTAATGTTTTTATCAGTTACCAGAGTAATATGAGCCTTTGCGTTTAGTTTTTTCAGGCTTGTAGCAGAGACAATTGCTTCTTTCATGTACTTGTCTCCAGTAGCAATATAAAGATAACCTATTTCGTGATTATTCATAATTATAACTTAATAAATTGTTGATTGATAATTATCGCTATCTTTTTCATAGTATCAAAATATTTTCCAATTATAATAAATTGGGTGGTTCTCTATATGTAGTAATAATTCAATATAAATGATTATTTCTTGAAATTAATCTATAGGCTTCGATATTCCACAATACTAGGCTAACAAACACTATAATTATTTTAAATCTTTTCCTAATTTTTTTACCAAAGAATTTAGTAATATTTTTCTCTGACGAAATTCGTAGGATACTCTTTCATCAAAAGTAGTAGTAGTTCTTTTGTTGCTATGAGGATATTCTAATTGAGTAGCAGGAACTTGCAAAAAATCACAAATTTCTTTAGTACCAAAACCTTTTTCCATATCTAAAATTAGTAAATCTTTGGGACGAGATTCAAAATACCTCAAGACATCTGTATGAAAATCAGCAAATTTATGTTCTAATATTCTTTTTCTAAATGTCTTAGTTCCTAAGAAAATATGATGATATATATGTACTTTTATAGACCAGTTCCATTTTACCTTTCCGTGTTCAAATAACCATTGCATACTGTCAAGCCATGAATCAAGATATCTTGTAGTTAATATAAACTTACTATTAGGAAAATTTCTATCTAAATCTTTATATATTAGGGGAATAGGACTATCACCAAAACCTACATATTTATTCAGAAATAGATTATTTAGGTTAAGGTCTAGTTGAAATGGCAAATCCTTGGTTTTCAATCCAATCATGTTCAAAACTAGAAGCGTATAGTTTGTTTTATGAAAGATTTAAAATGGAAAATGCTTGGTTTTCAATCCAATCATATTCAAAAATTTAGATAGTGAAGTTGTTCCTGTTCGAGGTAAACCAATGCAAAAAAAATTTTCTTGTGCCATGATTATTTTATCTCCCTTTAATGAGAATGAGAGTTTTTAACCTAAATAAGAAATCATTATACACTATAAAACAGATGTTACTCAAAGTTGCTTGAATTGAAAAATATACCTAGATCATGAATCCTTCTTCCAAAACTCATGGTTCCAAAAAATGTGGTTCATCAGTTGGAACAGATTATAAATTAATTAGTAGTCATCCATCTTTACCAGAAAATATACCGGAAGACATTAAAAATAGGTTAAGCTCAGGTTATAATTAAATCAGATAATTTTCTACTTCATTGACCAACAAAATCGAGATATAATAATTAATAGTCAACAACAAATATCCCCGCTGATTTTACTATTCAAAAAAATCTTTAGAGAAACTTGATTTTTTCTAGAGTAAAGATGCTTTTTTGAATTTTGACAGTTGAATTTTGACCTAATGATTTAATTATGATAGCAATACCTCATCGCACTAAAATTGTCGCAACTATTGGCCCTGCCAGTAACTCCCCAGAAGTAATTAAACAACTAATTGAAGCAGGTCTAAATGTAGCAAGACTAAATTTTTCTCACGGTAGTTATGAAGACCATGCTCACACAGTTTCTCTGTTGCGTTCTATCTCAGAAGAATTAAATACTCCCATTACGATTTTGCAAGACCTCCAGGGGCCAAAAATTAGAATCAGCCAACTGCCTAATGGTGCAATAACTTTAGAAGCAGGGGCAAACATAACTTTAATACCCTTAGCTGATGACGTTCATCAACCTGGAACAGTTGGTATTGACTATCCCTATCTCGCAGAAGAAGCAAAACCAGGAACTCAAATATTATTAGATGATGGGTTATTAGAATTAGAAGTCGAGTCAGTAGAAGGAAATGCTGTTATTTGCAAAGTGATTACAGGTGGGTTGCTCAAAAGTC
>JASJEE010000217.1 GCA_030064835.1 Microcoleaceae cyanobacterium MO_207.B10
AGCAGGAGTCAGGAGTCAGGAGTCAGGAGTTAGACGGGAGGAAAAAGTAGCAGAAAAACAACAAGTTGCTCAGGAGAAAGAAACTAATTTTAACCCTCTTATTGAGTTAGACCTAAAAGTTGAGAATTTAGCATTAGAAGCGATCGCCGGACAATATGGTTTTGCCTCACCAGTAGCGATCGGCGACTTTTCCACGGAAGTAGAAATTGCCGGACCCCTAGAAAGTCTCAAAGGAGAAATTCAATGGCAACTACCAAAAGCAATTTATCCTATAAGTGGCACTATTGATATTGCTAATAGTCAGGCAGATATTAAAAATACCGCCCTTAAAATTGGCGGGGGAACAGTTAATATTGATGGTAATGCTAACCTGGAAAATTGGCAAATCAGCGCCACAGCAAATCAAATTACTTTAGATAATTTAGAACCTTTACAACCATTAGGCATACCACCAGAATTAGAAGGTATTTTTAAGGGTCAATTTAATGTTGCCGGACTCACAAATAACTTTTCAACTAATACTATTAATGGTGGTGGAAGTGGGGTTTTGAATATTGCTAGCGGTCAAGTTAACCTCAACGGGAAAATAAATAATGGTGACTTTCAAGGCAAAGCCACAGCTTCTCAACTGAGATTAAGTTCTTTAGAAAGAATAGCTAGAAAATCAGAATTTTTAAATACCACTCAACCAATTTTATCTAGTAAAACAGACGGCACAATAAATGGTGAAGCCACAGTTACAGGCAATCTAAATAATTTAAGTTTAGCTGGAATAAATGCAAATATTGACGGTAATGTTAATCTGGCAAATGGTAGAATTAATGCCAATGCTGATGTCAGCAATGGCAACTTTCAAGCATCAGTTAATACAGCAGAATTACCTGTAAATCATTTATTAGATTTAGGAGTAGCAGCAGCAAATTCAGGCATAATTACAGACCCACAGCCACTCAATAATATTCAAACAAATATTCCCCGACTAAAAAACCTAAATGCCCAGCTAAATGGCAGAGTTAATTTATCAGGAAATTTGGCAAATATTGCCCCGGAAAATCTAGCAGGTAATCTGATTGGCAATCTACAACTTAATGCAGGTAAAATTAACGCTACAGGTAGATTAAATTCCGGTAATTTCCAAACAACATTTGAAACTAATCAAATATCTTTAACAGCCCTAGAACAATTATTAACAACAACAGAACTTGTTGCTCAAAAAACTGACATTTTCTCCGCAGAAACAAACGGACAAATTCAAGGAAAAGTTACAGCATCAGGAAATATTAATAACTTAAATCCAGCAGGAATAAATATTAATAGTGATGGTAAACTGACTATTGCTGGAGGCACCATTAACGCCACAGGTAAAATTAATAACGGAAACTTTCAAGCATCAGTTAATAGCAGTAAATTAGCAGTAAATCCATTATTAGATTTAGGAACAGCAGTTTTAACATCGGGATTAGTACCCGTTGCACCTAATCAAATTCAAAATTTACAGACTCAAATTAATACCATAAAAATACTAGAAACTCAAGTCAGCACCAATGCAAATATCTCAGGAAATTTAACCAACTTAAGCTCAGAAGCTATAACGGCTAGCACCAAAAGTAAGTTATTTATTGATGGCAATGGAATTGATATTGACGCAGAATTAAATCAAGCTAACTTTTTAGTAACAGTAGAGACTGGCAGAATACCCTTAAGCACCTTAGAATCAACAATAGAAAAAACTGGAGTAATTTCTCTACCAGAAACAGCAACCTTACCCCCAAATATAGAAGGAGCAATTATTGGAAATGCCAGCTTATTTGGTAACTTAAATAATTTAAACCCCAACGCAATAACAGCCAAAGGAGACGGACAATTAATATTAGGAAATAATACAGCAAATGCCCAAGCATCATTAAACAATGGCAACTTTGAAGCAACAGTAATAGCAGAGCCAATACCAGTTAGTTTTGTAGAAGAATTAGCTCTGGAAACAGGTATAGTACCAGCAGCAGCTCAACCCTATTTAGGCGTAGTAGAAGGCAATATTTTAGGAGAAGCAAGAGCAGCAGGAAATCTAGATAATTTGAATCCAGAAGCGATCGCTGCTGAAGCAGAAGGAAAATTAATTTTAGCTGATGGCGGTGTTGTCAACGTCACCGGAGAATTAGTCGGTCAACAGTGGCAAGCTTCCGTAGTCGGAGACCAAATTCCATTAGAGCAATTTTCCAGAGCATTAGAAAAACAGCAACCGCACATACCAGCATTTGTAGCTATTAAGCAAGCACAACAACTCTTAGGACAAGCCGAAAATTTACCAGTTATTGGGGGAATATTTAACGGTAATATAGACTTGTCAGGTTCTCTTGCCAACCTCAGCTCGGAAGCTATTACAGCCCAAGCAAAAGCCACACTTTCAGAATTACCAATTATTCAGAAACCATTCAACTCTCTATTTAACTGGGATGGAAAGCAAGTAGGAATAAAACAAGCAGAAATTCCGCCAGTAGCTAACGCTAGTGGAGTCGTAGGTTTAGACTTTCCACCACAAAACTCACCCACGTTTTCGGGAGTGAATATAAATGTCAACTTATCAGATTTTAATTTAGCGTCTCTCCCAGTAAAGCAGTTCGTGCAAAACTTACCTATCGAACAAAAAGGCGATCTGTTAGCAGGACGAGTCACTTTTGATGGCAAAGTTATGGGTGAGTCTATAGATGATTTGAGTTTAGTCGGGGATGTAGTATTGCGTAACTTGGCAATAAATAAAATAGATTTCGATCAAGTGTTAGCAGGTAAACTTCAGGCAGAACTTAATGATGGAGTTAGTTTCCAAGTTGCTGGCAACCAAGACCGTCTGGAGTTAGTATTGGATGAAGGTTATTTTCCCACTGCATTCTTAGTGCAACGCGATGATGCCAAACTTGCAGGCGTTACTCAAGGAGAAGATTTAGTCGTCACCCTAAACGAATTTCCCCTTGAGCTAATAGGTTTAGCTCCTGCACCACAATTTGGTTTAGGAGCAATAACTGGGAAAGCATCAGCAGAAGTCGCTGTATCTGGGTTGAGAACATTCGACCTCAACTCAATAAAAGCAGGTGGAAAACTAGCAGTCGATAAACCAGGTATCGGTCATATTGACGCAGATAGTTTTACCGCACAAATAAGTTATGATGATGGAAAAGCCGCCCTGAATGATGGCGCATTATTATTAGGTGAAAGTAGATATCTTCTAGAAGGTTTAGTTGATATCAGCAAACAGACAACAGGCTTTAACCCGAAATTTGTAGCCTCCTTAGATATCGAAAAAGGAGAATTTCAAGATATTTTAACCGCCCTCCAGTGGTACAAATTATCAGATATTGGTCGCGGTTTTGCAACTCCTGATTATGCTAGCGCTGCAGATGTACAACCAGTAGACGTAGGTTTTCCAGATAATACAGCTTTAATTTTGCAGTTGCGTCGCTTTGCCGAAATTCAAGCCTTGCTGCAACAACAACAAGAAAGTGAAAACCCACAAACACCCATACCAATACCACCCCTAGCAGATGTAAATGTAGCTTTTTCTGGAAAAATTGTAGCTCAAGGTTCCTTCGAGTCAGGTGTAGAAGCAGAATTTAACATTGAAGGTGATGATTGGAGTTGGGGTCCCTACCTGACAGATAAATTTCTCTTGGAAGGAAATTATCAAAACGAAGTGTTAACCGTCGAACCCCTCAGAATACAAATAGGGGAAGCAGTGGTAGCTTTTGCCGGAAAAATTAGCCCACAAAGCAAGAGTGGAGAATTAGAAGTAGAAAATATAGAGCTGGCAAAAGTACAGCAGTTTGCCAAAGAAATTGCTCCCAATTATATACCACCTAATATTGATATTACAGGTAAGTTGAATGCAAAAGCCCGTCTAGGAGGTAGTTTAGATGACCCTAGAGCGGTAGGTGATATCAAGATAGTCGATGGTAGTTTAAATGGAGAACCAATTAATCAAGCAAATACCGATTTTAGTTACAATATTGGCAGACTAAATTTTGGTGGAAATATCTCAATCACAGGAGATCCAATTCTATTTACTGGTAGCGTACCTATTGATTTACCCTTTGCTAAAGTGTCATCAGGTAGCGACATAATTGATCTCAGTGTCAACATTAAAAATGAAGCTTTAGAAATAGTCAATTTATTAAGCGACCAAGTGACACTAGATATAGGTCAGGGAGATATATTATTAAGAGTAAGAGGAACCCTGCAACAACCACAACCAGAAGGATTTGCTAAATTTGCTGATACAACTATTACTGCCGCAGCATTTCCTAATCCTTTGACCGATCTAGAAGGAACAGTATTATTTGAAGGAGACCGCATCGAGGTTAAGCAAATTCAAGGAAGCTTAAGCGATGGTATAGTCGCAGTCACAGGAGTTTTGCCTATTTTTCAACCTCTAAATCAAAACGATCCAGATATAGAAAACCCTCTGGCTATTACTTTAGAGAAACTAAATCTAGATTTTCAAGAAGCATTTGTGGCTGGAATTAACGGTAACATTATCATCAAAGGTACCGCCTTCAGACCAGAAATAGGTGGTAATGTCGCCGTCTCTCAAGGTAGGGTATTTTTAAATAAACTTGCTGGTTTAGCTCCTGTAGGATTAGAGTCAGAAACTACCACAACTGTTCCTGGTATTGGAGAATTTGATATTGATTTTAATAATTTTGGGATTATTCTGGCAGACAGTCTGCGAATGGTGAGTCCGGGATTAGTCAATTTCCAAGTTGCTGGTGGTTTTAAACTAAATGGTACTTTGAGCGACCCCCAACCAAATGGTACAATTAACGTGGAAAGTGGTGTAATTAATCTCTTTAGCACAGATATGCGTCTAGACCGCAGTTATGAAAATACTGCTACATTTATTCCCAGTAACGGACTTGAACCCATTTTGGATGTACAGTTAGTAGCGTCAGCATTTGAAAGCAGTGGCACTGCAGCACCAGCCAACCCGTTATCTGCTGAAACTACTGATGCGCCATTACCAGGCACCCTGGGTAGTAGCCGTAGAGTGAAAATTATGGCAACCATAAAGGGTGCTATATCTCAGTTAGAACAAAATATTGAGCTGAGTAGTTCTCCACCGCGCTCGGATGCACAAATTGTTAGTTTATTAGGGGGTAGCGTTATTAATACTCTCCAAGATGAACAAGGTCTCGCATTAGCTAATGTCGCAGCTACTACTTTATTTACAAGTTTAGAACAGGATATCATTGATGCAACAGGATTAAGTGAATTTAGGGTATTTCCTGCTAATATTCCAAAGCGTGGTTCTAAGCGTGCTTCCTCTTTAGGTTGGGGTTTAGAAGTAGGTGTTGACGTGACAGAAAATCTGGGTGTATCAATAACACGACTTTTTGGTGCTAACGAACCGCCAGAATTGTCCCTGCGTTATCAACTTACTGATAAAGTGCGTTTGCGTGGAGGCAGTAACTTTGATGATAATAGCGTGCTATCAATTGAGTATGAATCTAGATTTTGATTTATAGCGGTATTCCATAAAACCCATTTGATATCTATTTAAGGAGTGTGGGAAGTGTGGGAATTGTAGGCTGCATATTTTGTCTGTATTTTTTCACCTGCTTGGTGCGCGTTCCCCGACAGTCACGCAACCGCCTTTCGCGCAGCGTCTCTCGAAGAGATACTCCGAAGGTGCGGGGCGGGGTCGCATCCGCTTTTTCCCATATTCTTTCCCTCCATTTCCTGAGTCCTAGTAAAAAAATTTGAGACTTTTAGCATGGAGTATTTAGCGATACAGAATTACCAAAATTTTGTTTCTAGAACTTTACAGATTTTGGGTTAATTTACAGCGGTTTTCCTGCACGGTAGACTACAGTAGAGACGTTCCATGCAACCTCCTTAGACCAATTACCAAAAACAACGCTATACTTGAGAATTTCTAAAATTATTAATTAATAACTACAATTTATTGATTTTTAGTCATTAAGTGCCTGTTTTTTATCTGGTTTTTTGTCTTTTTATCACTACACCCAACACCCCACACCCAACACCCTACATCTTATGAAGTTGTAGCAAAATTTTTGAGAAATGGTATTACAGGGTCTTGTTTATGGCCATATGGTTGATCAATTTGAAAAGTGCTGTAGATTATTCTTTATAAACTTTCAATTTATCAATTTTATTGAGAATTTAAAAAAATACTGAGAAGTTATTTCAATTAATAAAAAGAGCTTTAAACTGATTTCAAGTAGAAAACTAAAAAACTTATGCTTGATTTCAGTCCAAATAGCTTGGAAATATTCTAATAAGCAATCATACTTAATAAGATTCTTTATTAAAAATTTAAAACATTTAAGAAATTATTAAGTAAAGAACCTGATATTTGCCAAAAATAAGGAAATTGAGACAATGGCTAAAACAATATTCAATTTAGCAAGAATACAAGTATCTGACTATCACCCAGTGCAACTACTCTTTGAACTACAGGAAAAGTTAGAAGGGTTTCACAGAAATGATTTTGCCGAGTTGATGGGAGTGCAACCCCAAACTGTTCGCCAATGGTGCAGCAAAGATGGTAATCCTAATCTTCAAGCTAGACAATTAGCTGGTGAAATTAAGGCTAGACTACAACGCGATCGCATATTGTAGAAAATTGTAGATTCAATCTACTGACAATTTATATCAATTAGTTCACTATATAAATTAAGCAAATTAACACTCTCTCAAAAAAGGCGAACTAACCATGGACTACAATATAACCCAAGAATGGACACCAGGAAAAATGGTTGAACTTAACACAGAGTTACTAAAACCCAGTCCATTTTATTTCGGATACGATATCAAGGAACATCTTGTCAACGAATTCTCAAAACATGACTTCGACAAAATATTCTTCTTCACAGAGCAAAACTTGTTTGAACTTTATGGAGAGGAACTGTTCCACGAACTGAATGCGAAATATCATTGTCTTCTAGAAATAGTACCTCCTGGAGAGAAGTGTAAATACTTCCCAGTCTTAGAAGAAGTATGTGAAACATTAATTGCTGAAGGTGTATCTAAAAAATCTCTATTAGTTGCCTTTGGTGGAGGAACAGTAGGAAATATTGTTGGTTTAGTTGCTGGATTAATTTATCGTGGAATTCGGTTTATCGAAATCTCCACAAGTATGACTGGTCAAACTGACAGTACCCTCAGTAATAAGCAAGCTGTTAATGGTGCAACTGGCAAAAATCACTTTGGATTGTATCATAGTCCTCTGTTTATTTGGGCAGATACAAAATACTTAAAAACAGAGCCTGCTTTTTCTAAGCGATGTGGAATTATTGAAGGGATTAAAAATGGTTTTATTGCTGAACCTAGCTTTTTGGATTATTTAGAAAAGACTCTTAATCCTGAGCTAAATTTTTCCGACCAGCAGTTAACTGACCTAGCTTATAAAATTATTTGCTCCAAACTAGAAATACTCAAACAAGACCCAACTGAAAAACACTTAGGTATTATTCTAGAGTATGGTCATACGTTTGGTCATGGTTTGGAATGGTTGCTAAAAGGAAAACTATCTCATGGAGAAGCGGTTTCTTATGGTATGAAAATAGCAGCAGAACTCGCGAAAGAAATGGGGTTAATCTCACAAAAAGATGTGGATTTGCATTACTATTTTATTGAAGAAAAATTAGGATTTAATAATCCTTGGCCTGAGAATGTAACCACTAATTTATTAATGGAAGCAATGATTGCAGACAACAAGAAGACAGGCGAAGATATTCGGTTTGTTATCTTAGACAAAATCGGTCAATGTTATAATCCTGAAGGAGATTATTTAGCAACAGTTGATATTGATTTAGTCGAAAAAGTTCTGGATAATTTTATCCTCAAAGCAACCGACAAGGCTGTAGTTACTAATGTATAATTGAAGCAATTTAATTCTACTTCTCCTCAGTTGAAATAGCTCAAAGGGAGTAAAAACTAGGATTATTTATAAGTGTAATGATGGGAAACAAGAACATTTTAGGAAAAGAAAAGGGAAAGGAAGAAAAATCGTGATTTTATGGGCATTTAATCGTCGAAATACTCCCTTTTCCCCTGTTTCCCTACAACCTCTTTCGTATCTGACAAAGGTTTTCAGTAGAATAAGGGACGAATCCCTGAAGGAGGAGTAGAGTTAATTGTTAGTGTAGCATAAAACTTTAGTGCAATAACCGTAGGTTGGGTTGAACAAAGTGAAACCCAACAATAGGATAATTAATTCTAGTAGGGTGCGTTTAGCGTTCTGCACAACTTTCCGTTCCGGAATGCTCCGCAAACGTTAACGCTGCCCGACATGTTTGCGGAGCATTCCGTCAGGAAAAAGCGGTAGCGTAACGCACCAAGACTAAAATGGTGCGTTACGACAGATTGTGAAAAACCTGTCAAACCTTCGATTGTAAGTCTAACGCACCCTACACTAATCTATTGTTGGGTTTCGTTCCTCAACCCAACCTACATTTTTCGGCGTGTCAGTCTACTACATTAATGCTTTAGTTCATTCACCAGGAAAGTCAAGCAATGGAAAACAGTAAATTTCTCAGTCACAGTACAAAAATTTACTTAGATAGAAACCTGCAAATCATCATTGGGATAACATTGATGGCAGTCTTGGGTTCAGCAGGTAGTATTGGACCAGTATTGCCAACAATGGCATCAGCACTACAAATTCCTCCAGAAAAAATAGGATTAGTGATTACAGTATTTGTTGTACCCATCGCCATTGGAACTCCAATCTTAGGGGTATTGGCTGATCGCTTTGGGAGAAAACAAATACTCATTCCCTCATTATTATTGTTTGCCATCGCCGGAGTTGCTTGCAGCTTTGCTCCCAATTTTCGCACATTGCTAGAATTGCGATTTCTCCAAGGTGTAGGAGCTGCGAGTTTAGAATTCCTGGCACTTACATTAATCAGCGATTTGTATGCAGGCAAAAGTTTAACATCAGCAATGGCATTCAATGCTAGTATGATTGGCATAAGCTTGACAGTGTATCCTCTCATTACTGGATGGTTGGCAACATGGGGATGGCGCTATCCTTTTTTATTGCCAATGCTCGCAATTCCAGTTGTACTTGCTGTTATTTTTTTCCTAGAATTACCCTCGTTTAAAAAGCCACCAAAATTCCGTTTGAAGGTATATTTAAGAAATATTTGGCATAGTGTTAATAACACTCAGGTATTAGGATTATTATTTGCAGTAGTTGCTTTATTTATATTGCTATTTGGTTCTTATTTTACTTATATTCCGATTTTAGCTGCAGATGTTTTTGAAGCTTCTAATGTAGAAATTGGAATGATTTTAGCAACTATGGCTTTATCTTTAGCATTTGTTTCTTCTCAGGTGGCATTATTTCCCCAATCTCTATCAGAATTTACCCTAATTAAAGTTTCATTTGTACTTTATACTTTGGCAGTAATAATTACTCCATTTATACAAAATATGTGGTTATTAATAATTCCTAGTATTTTGTTTGGAGCTGCTCATGGAATGTGTTATCCTGCTACTCAGGCATTATTAGGAAAACTCGCTCCTAAAGATTATCGCGCAGGTTTTATGGCTGTTAATGCTACGGTTTTATCTACAGGACAAGCATTAGGTCCGTTATTAGCTGGAGTTGCTTTTGGAGTTTGGGGAATGGCTGGAGTTTTTTACGCTGCTGCTGGTTTTTCTGTTTTGAGTTTGGGATTAATTAGTAGACTTTTTGTGACTACTGATTAGGCTAATATTTAATATCATGTTGAATACTTATAAATAAACTATGGAGGAGTCAGGAGTCAGGAGTTAGGAGGGAAGAAAGAGGAGGAAAATGAGAAAGTTTTTTTAATCACTTTAAATCTGCTCAAATTAGCAAAAAAATTATTAGGATAGTTTAATTACTTAATTGAAGTGTTACCTAAGTAGACCATTACTTTTGGGAATTTGTATTAAACCAATTGTATACACCCTATATAAGGTGGAATTTCAAACCCTCTTATGGGCAAAGATAATTTGAATTTTTTTGTAATATATTTACCAGGAAAAAATGAGTATAAGCATACAAAGAAAAATCGGCGTTACTACCTGGATATTTGGTCAGAATAAATTAGAAAAAACTGCCAAAACTATTTCAGAAATGGGTTTTGATGGAGTGGAATTATATGTAGATATTCATCAAACTCTACCTCAAAATGTGAAGGATATTTTGGCAGATAATGGATTAGAAATATTTTCCATGACTCCTAGTAATGTAGATTTAGGAAGTAGCGATCGCCAAACAAAAATAGCAGCTCTAGATTACTATAAAAAGTTAATTGATTATGGAGCAGAATTAGGTAATCCTATAATTACTTGCCATGAATATATTCAGAGTCAGATGGGAACTACTTATGCAGGTTCCAGAGAGAATTTAATTGCATCTTGCCAAGAATTAGCAGTTTATGCAGAAAAAGCCAAAATTAAATTAGGCTTTGAACCCCTGAATCGTTATTTATGTCGTTTCATTATGAATAGTAATGATGTTTTATCTTTACTAGCAGAAATTAACTCGCCAAATATGACTGTTATTCTAGATACTTATCATGGCAATTTAGAAGAAGCAAATTTAGTTCAAGCCATTAAAGAATGTGGGGATAAACTGAGTGTGTATCAAATCGCTGATTCTAACAGAAAAGGCATTGGTTTTGGTCATACTAATTTTGCCGAACATTTCGACGCACTTGATGAGATAAAATTCTCTGGTCCGATAATTCTAGAATGCGCTCAACCAAGACAAACACCAGGTTCAAAAGAAGAGATAGATTTGGATGAACTAACATTTCATTTATCAGTAAGTAAAAATTGGATTGTGAATCAAACAAAAGTATTAGTTGCTAATAGTTGATTTATAGTTTGTACTAGGGCTTTAGCCCGAAGATAAGTATAGTTTTACCCATTAATTTTAGTAAGTATTAACTAAATTAGTGTAGGGTGCGTTAGACGGCAAAAATATTTGACTATGAAAGGTATTGAACAATCCGTCGTAACGCACCATTTTTACTTATTGTTGTTGGGTTTCGTATATATTTAGTATTTTAGGGGCTAGAGCTTTACTACAAACAAAATATTTATTATGACTAATTATCTGAATAGGTATTAAGTAGATTTTTTTAGAGTGCGTTATACGGCAAAAATATTTCGCAGTGAAAGGTATTGAAAAATCCATCGTAACGCACCATTTGATTTATTGTTGTTGGGTTTCGTTCCTCAACCCAACCTACGTTATTGGTGACTTTAAATACTAGGAATTAAAATTAGGAGAAAACCAAATGAATCCCATATATCAAGACTTAAAAGAAAAACATATTTTAATTACTGGCGGCAGTAATGGAATTGGCGAAGCTTTAACTAAAACATTTGCCGAACAAGCAGCAGAAGTCACCATTTTAGATAAAGATTATGATAGAGGTTTACAAATAGCTGAAGAATGCGAACAATATTATTGTAAAGTCAATGTCTATGGAATAGATTTAACTGATAGTGAAGCTTTAACTGAGACTTTAACCAAAGTTAAAAAAGACAAACCAGTAGTAAATGTTTTAATTAATAATGCTGGTTACGATCCCAGATATAACTTGTTAGAAATGTCAACACAAGAATGGAACGATCTATTTCAATTAAATGTTGTACATTATTTCATCACTTGTCGGGAATTATTACCAGAAATGATTAATGCTGGTAGCGGTAGTATTATTATGACAAGTTCTCACCTAGTTTGGATTGCCAAACCAGATATGGTTGCTTACAATGCCACAAAAGGAGCAATAGTAGGTATGGTTAGAACTTTAGCAGAAGCAGTTGGGAAACACCATATTCGAGTAAATTCTGTAGCACCAGGTTGGATAATGACAGAAAGGCAACTGCGACAGTGGGTGACACCAGAAGCAAAACATAAGACTCTACATGAGTTACAATCAATTCCCATAGAATTAACACCCCAAGAATTAGTTGGAACATATTTATTTCTCGCTTCCGATACATCCAGAGCAATAACTCGTCAGACAATAGTTGTAGATGCGGGATATGCACAGAGTTAATACCCAAGAGTTCGTGTAGGTTGGGTTGAGGAACGAAACCCAAAAGATTTCGTGTAGGTTGGGTTTAAGAATTAAACCCAGCACCACTAAGCTTTTGTTGGGTTTCACTACCGCTCAACCCAACCTACATTAAACTACAAACAAAGGAAGGTGTAAGTGCGTTGCAATGCACCCTACTGGACTGACACATCTAAAATGGTGCGTTACGACAGATTGTTAAATACCTTTCACAACCTAGATTATAGCTGTCTAACGCACCCTACAAATTTTTCTTATAGGTTTTTCTTGGGTTGCGCTGTCGCTTAACCCAACCTACAGATATACAACTATTCTCAAAAATTAACTATGGATATTAACAAAACTTTATTAATTATGGCAGTTGTCGGTGGAGCCACAGTTGCCAACTTATATTACAATCAACCCCTACTAGCATTAATTGCTGAAAGTTTTCATGCTCCCACTCAGCAAGTTGGCTTAGTTCCCATGATGACACAAATTGGTTATGCTTTGGGATTGCTACTATTTGTCCCCTTGGGGGATATCATAGAGCGACGACGCTTAATAGTAACAATGCTGATGGCAACTGCTCTAGCTTTACTAACAGCAGCTATCTCTCCTAATATTAGTTGGTTAATTGTTGCCAGTTTACTGATTGGTATGACTACAATCATTCCCCAACTTATTGTACCTTTTGCTGCTTTTTTAGTAGAACCGGGAAAACGTGGTAAAGCCGTTGGCACTGTAATGAGTGGTTTATTCATTGGGATTGTTTTAGCTAGAATGACTAGCGGATTCGTCGGAGCAAATTTCGGTTGGCGAGCAATATATTTCTTTGCTAGTGGGTTGATGATATTAATAGCAGTAATATCAATATTTGTATTGCCAAAAGCAAAACCCTCTGTCACTCTCTCATACCCCAAATTGATTCTCTCTTTGGGGGAAGTAATTCGAGAACAATTATTATTGCGACAAGTAGCTTTAATTGGGGCAATGTCTTTTGCTGCTTATAGTATTTTCTGGAGTACAATGGCTTTTTTCCTGAAAGCGCCACCCCTAAACTACAGCAGTCAAGTAGCAGGGATGTTTGGTTTAGTTGGTATTGTGGGAGCTATAGCAGCAGTGGTTGCTGGGCGGATGGCAGATCGAAAAAATCCTAGATTGATTTCTATGTTAGGTGTTGTGATTTCTACTTCATCATTTTTAGTATTTTCTTTAGCAAGATATGAATTATGGGGTTTAATTTTGGGAGTGATGTTGTTAGACTTGGGGGTGCAGACAACTCAAATCTCTAACCAAGCACAAATTTATAGTTTGCCTGCCAAAATACATAGTCGTCTGAATACAGTTTATATGGGTTCCTATTTTGTGGGAGGAGCTATGGGATCTTACTTTGGTAACTATGCTTGGAGTAGTTGGCAATGGAACGGAGTTTGTGGCATTGCTTTATTTGTTCTCGTTTCAGCTTTGAGTATTTTATACTTCACAATTTTCTCGAAAAAACCACAGCAACAAATTTTGAGTCTTAGATCGACAAGATGAAATTTTATATTATTAGGACTTACGCAAAGGCACTATATATAGAGTCTTGGTGCGTTACGCTAGCGCTAACGC